>JAWODE010000647.1:0-2817 GCA_046483455.1 Candidatus Hydrogenedentota bacterium
ACCTCGTTTTTCGAGCCGCGCTGGTCACAGCGCGGCTCTTCTTCTCTTTTCCAAATTCTGTGCAAGTTGTTGAAATTGAGCGACTTGTATATAGAATTCCCGCCCTGTTTTCCCCGCCTTACCCGAATACAGCGAAAAAAATACCGTTTCTCAAAAAAAATGCTAAAGTCTTCCGCTAAAGTTGCCGATAAATTACACGACAATGGCGGAATGCGCCAGTTCAGGGGAACGGTCCCAAGGGGGAACCAAGTTTCCATACAAGGGCCGTTCGGAATGGGTATGCATATCGCCGACAGGCTCTAACGAGCGTCCAAAAGCGTAACCGTAGGGTCAGCCAGTTGAATCGGGCCAAGCGAAGGCCGGAGCCAATGCGCTTCACGCCTTAGCCAACACCGACTCAGAAGAACGCGCGGTTCGGAAGGAGAAGGTTTCTCATGAAATCTAAGGGACTCTCCTTGTAACGTTGCCGTCTTCTGAAAAGCTCTCCCGGGACAGGAGCAGCGACAGTAATATTTCGTAGTGCGAAGGATTTTCCCGAAAGGAAATCCAAGACGGAAGCCCCTTGCACGGAACGAATATTACAAAAGGGGTGTGGCCAGGGAGCTTCGCGCGGCCACAGCACGCCGGTTTGCTGAACAATTGCCGGTACGCAGTTGCGCCGTAAGGCGCACGCCGGGTCTTTTCTTTGATGTTGCGCGATGGTGTTTGGGACACGCTGTCACGTGAAAAGGGCCGGCATGGGAGTATTGCGCATGGACGCGCGCATTGGTGACTCAAGGAGGAAAAGCTATGGGACTCAGGATCAACACGAACATTGCGGCTTTGAATGCTTCCCGGGTATTGTCGCGATCAACCACCCAACTCAACCGGGCACTCGAACAACTCTCCAGTGGACTCCGTATCAACCGGGCACGCGATGACGCGGCCGGTCTCGCCATTGCCGAAGGATTTAATTCGGTCGTTCGCGGGACCCAAGTGGCGCAACGCAATTCGCAGGACGGCGTCAGCCTGGTGCAGACGGCTGAAGGTGCGCTGAGTGAAGGCACCAACATCCTCCAGCGCATGCGCGAGCTGGCGGTGCAATCAGCCAACGGCACCATGAGCACGGCCAACCGGGCCTCTCTCCAGAGCGAGGTTACTCAGTTGGTCGGGCAAATCGACGATATCGCGACTGACACGGAGTTCAACGGTTTGCGGGTGCTCAGCGCCGCGCAGACCCTTACGTTGCAGGCGGGGGCGCAAGCGGGGCAGACGCTTACGATTGCACTCTCCGGTTCAAAAGCCTCCGATCTGAGTGTGAACAACATCTCGATATCCTCAATAGATGGCGCCGTATCGGCGCTCAGCACCCTGGACACGGCGATCAACAGCGTTTCGTCGCTGCGTGCCACACTGGGTGCTATCCAGAACCGTCTCGAGTTCACAATCAACACGCTGGCTATTCAGGAGGAGAATTCGGCGGCCGCGGAAAGTGCGATCCGCGACGCAGACATCGCTCGTGTGACTACGGAATTCACGCGGACGCAGATTCTCATTAACGCGGGCACTTCGGTGCTGGCCCAAGCCAACGTGGTGCCTCAGACGGCGTTGCAGTTGCTCGGCTAGAACTCGCCCCGATCGTTCGAGCCACTTAAGATAGCTAAACTCGCGGCTCGGCGGCCGATTCCCGAGTAATGCGGGAATCCCCGCCGGGCCGTGCGAAGTTTTTGTTGAAAGAGATAGAGCACACCGAATCCGGGTGCTGCGGATGGCGTTGTCATTGCCCGGGTCGTTAGGCGTGGCTCAGACGGGGGCTGACAAAGGGAGAAGGATAATGGCAGTGGAAGGTGTAACACCGCCAGGGCCCTCGAAGCCCAGTCCATCGCCCGTCCGCGGTGATTTCCCCCGCGCCGGACCTGATGGCATGCATACCCGTGAAACCGTGCACGCGAAAGCCAAGCCGCAACAGGCGGCGCCTCGACAAACAATCGAGCGCCCCGAAACCGTCGCTCTAGCGAAACCCCGCCCTAAACGGGCCGGAATGCGCTTGAGCATCGACGAACAAACCAAACGCATCGTCGCGAAAATCGTAGACGAGACCAATCGCGTTATCAAACAGATCCCCCCTGAGGAAATACTCAGGATTATCGCACAGGGTCGTAAGGTACGGGCGCAGATGTTCAATGAGGTAGTCTAATTCGTATGGGCGCGACGCCTATGGTGTGTCTTGTGCCTCACGGTTTTCTATTCGCGGGACACGTTGTTTTGACCCTGCCCGCATAGCGCCCTATGATGAGCCCACCTTCCAACGAGCCCAAAAGATGGAAATTGTTGTGGTGAGAATTAGCGCAGCGCTGATTGTGCGTAACGAGGAGGCTTTCCTTCCCGCCTGTCTGCAATCTCTCCAGCCGATTGTTGATGAAATTGTACTTGTCGATACGGGCTCGCAAGATCAAACGGTCGCGCTTGCTGGTCAATTTGCCTCAAACATATACACTTTCGAGTGGAAGGACGATTTCGCCTTGGCCCGGAATTTTTCGCTCGACAAGGCGACGGGCGACTATGTACTGGTGGCGGACGCCGATCACCGGGTCGTGAATCCTGAAAACGGGCGCCACCTTCTCGAGCGGTTTGCAGGGGAACATTCGCCCAATACCCTGGGTACGGTGGCGATTCTAAGCGGGGTGAGAGACGAAAGCCAGACTCGCGAGGAGGTCTCCATCTCGCCTAAGTTCTTCCGGCGTGAGAACTTCGTTTTTGATGTCGACCCCGAGACGAACGCCGCCTACAACCGGGCGATGGAGGACGTCAAGCGGACGCGCCTCTCGAAGACCTGGT
>JAWODE010000698.1:0-2546 GCA_046483455.1 Candidatus Hydrogenedentota bacterium
CTTCAAACCCCGGTCCTCGAGATACCGGTTGAAGCGCGCCTGGTAGATCGCCATGATCGGCCCGAGACCCATGGAAACCGTGGGGAACTGCCAGAAGTCCGGCATCAGCCACGGATGCGGATACGACGACAGCCCCCCGCCGTCCTCGAGTTCGCGCCGGAAGTTGTTAAGCTGTTCCTTGCTGAGGCGCCCCTCGAGAAAGGCCCGCGCATACATCCCCGGCGCCGCATGCCCCTGGAAATAAACCTGGTCCCCGCTCTGCCCCGGCCTATCCCGGCCCTGCAAAAAATGATTGAACGCCACCTCGTAAAGCGTCGCCGCCGAAGCATACGTCGAGATGTGCCCGCCGATGCCCGACTCCATACGATTTGCGCGTACCACCATCGCCATGGCGTTCCACCGGATCAGGCTCTTGATGCGCCGCTCGATCTGGCGATTTCCCGGAAATGCCGGCTGGTCCTTTACGTGGATCGTATTGATATACGGTGTATTGGCGCTAAACGGCAGCTTAATTCCCGCCTCCTCGGCGCGAATTTGCAGATGGCGTAACAAATGCAATACCCGCTCGGCACCGCCGTTCTCGATAACATAGTCGAGTGATTCGAGCCACTCCCGCGTTTCAATGTCCACGGGCTCATTCGGTTGATGTCCGTTCGTGATGGGTTTCATGACTATCTGCTTCCCCAAGTACCGTTTGTCTTCGAAAACCGTTGCCAGGTTAGGCGTTGGGCGCCCGCATACAATGCCACGCGCATTGTAAGTCTATGTATCTCAACGATCAAAGCCATCCGGAAAATTCCCCAGCCCTGCGCTTTTAACAGGTTAAGACGCCCGCTCCGGTATTCGGCATGGCAAAATGGGTTTCTCACCCTGAAATCAGTTTTTCTTTCTCCGTAGCGAAAGCGAGAGGGTGAGGGGCCTTCTTGCCCGCCTCGAACGGTGACAGCGTTGCCGGCATTGAATCCCCTGCTCGCTACCCGTACTATCGGAGGCTTAGTGCCGCCCGCAACCAGCTAAGGAAAGGAATACCCATCCCACGATGACCATCGGCCCGAAACCCGACACCGCACACCCCGAGGACGACCATGCCCTCGACCCTCTCTGGGAACGCCGTCTCGAGCGCGAACGCGAGCGCGAAGAACTCATGAAGCACCGTGCACGCAAAGACATGATGCACGGCACTCCACTATTCCCCGAGTTCTGGCTCGAGAAGATTCTCAATCTCACCGGTCTGCGCACGTGCGGCGAAGCCAATGCCCGCGATTTTCAACTGGGCCATGTCGAGTTCCGGTTCGACAATCTCCCTTCGGCCTTTGACGGGTTCCGCATCCTGCATCTGACGGACCCCCATTTCAGAGAAAACGACCCTGAATCCACCGAAAAACTCTGCGAACTTATACGGCCCGTCGAAGCCGATTTCTGCGCATTCACCGGCGATTACCGGTACGCCTTCACGGGACCCTATGAGCACGTTCTCGAAAGCATGCAGCGCGTGATGGACACTATTGACCCCGTGTACGGCAGCGTCGCGGTTCTCGGGAACCATGACATCGCCGCCTTTGTCCCCCCTTTCCGCAAGATGGGCCTGCGCGTACTTATAAACGAGCATTTTCCCCTCGACCTGGACGGCGAGCGCATCTGGTGCGCCGGTGTGGACGACCCGCATTATTACGAGTGTGCCGACCTGTCCGGGGCTCTCGCCGGCGTTCCCCGCGAAGACTTTGCCATTCTCTTCGCGCACAGTCCCGAACTCGCTGAGATTGCCCCCAGTTACGGCATAGACTTCTATCTCTGTGGGCATACGCACTGCGGGCAAGTGTGCTTCCCCGGAGGATTCGCTCCTATTATCAATGCACGCGCCCCGCGCAAATACTGCTTCCGGCAATGGCGCAATGCATGCACCCAGGGCTACACCTCCCCCGGGCT
The DNA here is from genome assembly GCA_046483455.1 of Candidatus Hydrogenedentota bacterium. Classification (GTDB taxonomy): domain Bacteria; phylum Hydrogenedentota; class Hydrogenedentia; order Hydrogenedentales; family SLHB01; genus UBA2224. The sequence continues at coordinate 1,927 of JAWODE010000698.1, forward strand.
CGGCACCACTGAGGTCGCTGTCCGCTTTTTCTGCCCCCCCGAAGCCACGATCATTACCTTGAAACGCACCGAATAGAGCGTCCCGCTGGCGGAGTGAAAAGGATACGTTGGCATGTTCGCCAACGTGGAAGAGAAGGCGCTCGACGCTCAGCCACCTATGGCGTTCGCACCCGCCGGCTTGCGGTCTTCATATGCGCCCGCCAGGGGAGGACGCACGCTTTGCCGCTCTGTTTCGCTGCGTACATGGCCTGATCGGCGCGTTGACACAGCACCTCGAACCGGTCGCCGTCGCGCGGAGCTTCGACCACGCCCGCGCTGAACGATATCAGCACGTGGTTCTTTTTCGCCGACACGCTTTGGAAGTGCCGCTGCATGCGCTCGATAATCTGCACCGCGGCTTCCTCGCCGGTTTCCGGGAAAAATAACACGAATTCCTCGCCCCCATACCGCACGACAATGTCCACACTGCGGATATTCTCCTTGAATACCTCCGCAAGCGATATCAGCGCCCGGTCCCCCGCGGCGTGCCCGTGCACATCGTTCACTTCTTTGAATTCGTCGATGTCCACAAACGCCAGCGCCGCGACCGAGGGATACCGCTGAAGACGTTCGAGTTCGCG
>JAWODE010000711.1:0-11863 GCA_046483455.1 Candidatus Hydrogenedentota bacterium
GCTCTGTCGTGGAACGACGCATGATCTATCCTCCTATGGTCCGGCTCTGCCGAGCGTTCAACGGTTCTGACCTGTGGCGGCCAGCGCTTCTCTTATAGGCGAAAGCCGAGAAGCTGCAAGTTCAGTTTGCATTAATCGCGCTGTTTCGGGCTGGACTGCGGGCGATGAGTTCCTCGAGGATCGACTGGTGCCGCTTCATACGCCATATTGATGGGATGCTTCAGGGGCAAATTCCAAATCGGGAACGTCTCGAATTTCGCATACCCCGCGTGCATGCCACGCCGGTGTTCATGGTAGAGCTGCGAGAGGCAGGTGCCCAATTTACCGCTACCCGGACCCGGTCCCGCCACCACCACCAGCGGACGCGTCGTCTCGATATAGCTGTTGCGCCCATATCCCTCCGGACTCACGATAACGTCTACATCCGTGGGATAGCCCTTGGTGGCGCGATGAATATAGACCTTGAGATTCCGTCGTTCGAGCCGGTTCTTGAATAACTGCGCCGAGGGCTGGTCCTCGTAGCGCGTGATGACAATGGCCGTAATTTCCAAGTCCCATTGCTGGCGCAAGTCATCGATGAGTTTCAGCATATCCACATCGTAGGTAATGCCAAAATCCGCGCGGACCTTCCTGTGATCGATATCGCCCGCATGGATGCAAAGGATAATATCCGTCTTGTCTTTGAACTGCTGCAGCAGCCGCACTTTGATGTTCGGATCGAATCCGGGCAACACCCGTGCTGCATGGTAATCGAAAACCAGTTTCCCGCCGAATTCCAAATACAATTTGTTGTTAAATCGCTTGATGCGGTTGAGAATTTCGGCGGATTGCTCGGCAAGGTATTTGTCTACGTCAAACACGGGGGTCTTATTGGAAGTCATGAAATGCCTTTTCTCCTGCTCGCTTCAGAATAGGTGCATGGTAGCCCTCCACCGCTACTATTATCAATGCGCGCAAAATCTCGACGGCGAACGTGCCGTGTGCAACAATCTGCCCAAGGAATCCCGCGAATCTTCTGCTGCGCCACGGTTTCCTGACCATGGCCCTCTCACGACCACGCGGCCCCGCGTAGTGCTCTCATTCCAGCGGCTTCTTTGCTTTTTCTGGTGTGGGACCGCCGCCCCCGGCGGTCAATTACCTCCAACCTCCGGTTGATTTATGACCGGCGAGGGCGCCGGTCCCACACCGGAGAAAACAACTATTTTCGAGACAGGGTGACCGAAGCGGGGAGAAGAAGTACCCCACCATCGTCATTCCCGCACAAGCGGGAATCCAGGGGGCTTACGGGAGGCGGCAGTTGTTTCGCTCACGCACATCAAATCGTCGTCGTTTCTGTGGTGTTGGTCCTTTCGTCTCTTAGGTCCTTTCGCTACGTGCGGATTCTAGAGGACCTGCTTGAGTTGATCCCCACTCGCCGGATAAGTTGAAGCGCGAAGCCTCAAGAGTCTTGACCGCGGGATGCGAACCGGATGACCGGATCACCTATGCGGTGAGGCAACCGTCTAGGGCACTTTCCTGAAGGTCCGAACGTCTTCCGAGGACCCTGGAACGGGGTCCAATTTGAGTAGCCGCGGGCATAGCCCGTGGATCGAAAACACCCCCAAAAGCGACCCCGCGAGGGGTCGAACTGGCCTGGCAACCTTGTTACACCCCTCCAGGGTTTGGGGAGAGGGGGGACCGTGATCCCGGGGCTGCGTCACGCGTGACCGCGCGCCTTGCCCCGGGCTACTCAAATTCGACTCCTTCGGAGTCGTTTGCACACGGTTTCAAGGCAGCGACGACAGATGGATCATTGGCCGCACAGTCGCCCTTAGAACTTGCTTGCGGCTCGGCCGCGGTGGGCTGAAATGCTTCGCGCCGTTGGCGCGGGATAGATGCGTAAAACATTGACGGGCTATCTCGCGTCCTACAGAGGTTGGCTTCTTATCCGGCGATTTGGGAATGGCGCGCGGACGATGAGTAGCCATCGCGTTGCACAATTTCGTAAGATGACGGGTGCAACGTGAAATGTCCAAAGGCAATTGGCCGCCGACGCGTAGTCAGCAGGGGGAGATGGCGATGAGGTTTCGGAAACATCATTTTATGACAGGGGTGGCCGGCGTGATACTGGCCGGCATGTTTTCGGCGTCGGCGGATTGGCCGCAGTACAGGGCAGACGCGCTGCGGAGTGGGTATACCGCCGAAGAGCTTGCGGACGGACTGGCTCCCGCCTGGCAGTTGCAGCAGGTCCCCCCTGACCCGGCGTGGCAGGGGGACGATACCCGCATGGACTTCGACCATGCGTATCAGCTTACGGTGACAGGCGGCATGCTGTTGTTTGGGAGTTCGGCCGATTGCGCCGTGCACGCTCACGATGCAACGACAGGCGAACATCGGTGGAGTTTGACGACGGATGCGCCGGTGCGTTTTGCGCCGGCGGTGTATGAAGGGCGGGTTTATGCCGTCAGTGATGACGGGTTTCTGTATTGCCTGGCCCTGGACGACGGCGCTTTGTTGTGGAAACGCCGCGGGGGACCCGAAGATCGCCTTGTGCTGGGCAATGACCGACTCATCGCACGGTGGCCGGCCCGCGGCGGCCCGGCGATTTCCGGCGGCGTGCTGTACTGGGCGGCCGGCATCTGGCCCAGCGAAGGCATCTTTATCTACGCTTGCGACCCCGCCACCGGTGAGCCGCTATGGGTAAATGACGATTCGGGCGGCCTCGAGATGGACCAGCCCCATGGAGGCGCCCGCGCGAAAAGCGGCGTATCGGCCCAAGGCTATCTCACTTTGGCGGACGATATCTTGCTCGTTCCTACAGGGCGCGCGGTACCGGCGGGATTCAGCTTGGAAAACGGCGAGTTGCTGTATTTTCACCTTCAGGAGTACCGGCCCGACGGCGGAGCGGAGTTGGCCAGTACGGGAGGGGCGTTTGTCAATAATGGCATGCTGTTCGATACCGCTACCGGCGAGGCTATTCAGCGCTTGCGGAATGACGCCTTCGCGCTCACTCCCGATTATGCCCTGTATGTCAAGGAGTCGACACTGTATGCGGTAAAAGCGGAAGCCTTTGTCGAGGAGCGCGAAAGTGTCGACCGGAAAGGCAAGGCCACGATCCGTAAAGGCGCCGGGGAACCGGAGTGGGAACTCGCCTTGCCCGGCGAAGGGGCGGTCGAGATGATTGCGGCAGGCGACAAAGCGGTCATTGCACTGGATAACGGGTCGGTACTCATGGCCGATACCCGCAAACAGGAAATCGTCTGGCAGGGTAAGGTAGATGGAATTCCTATGGCGCTGGCCGCTGCCGGCGGCCGGCTTTATGCGAGCACGAACCGCGGGAACATCTATTGTTTCCAGAGTGCCGCGGGCGGCGAGGCACGACAGGCGAAACGCGTAGCGCGTACTAAAACAGGAAGCGTTTCTGTTCCGAAGGAAATCACACAATACGCCCGGAAAGTGCTTGCCTCGGAAAGCGCCATCGGCCAATACCAGAACGAGTTGAAGAAGCAAGGTCCGTGCGCGCCGTGGATGGGATTTACTGAAGGCTACTGCGCCGATCTAGGGTGTGGCGACGGCGCTCTGGCCTGCGAGCTGGCTAGGCGCACGGATATGAAAGTCTATGCGATCGATTCGGACCCGGCGATGGTGGAGAAAGCCCGAGAACGGGTGCGCGCAGCGGGGCTGTATGGCACCCGTGTAACGGTGCTGCTTCGAGACCCGGCGGACTCGGCGTTGCCAAATGCTTTCGCCGACCTGGTGGTCAGCGGCCGGGCGGTTTCCACGGGCAAGGCCCCCTGCGATGAAGCCGAACTCGAGCGCATCCTGCGTCCGTATGGTGGCGTGGCCTATTTGGGCCAACAACAGGTTATGGTGCGAGGCGTCCCCGAAAATGTCGGCGAGTGGACGCATCAGTACTGTACCCCCGCCAATCCGGCCTGTTCGGAAGATGCGGTGGCACGGTCGCCTCTCGAACTGCTGTGGTTCCGCGATTGCGACTTCGAGATGCCCTCGCGGCATGGGCGGGGTCATGTGCCACTGTTCACCGGCGGACGTCTGTTTGTGGAGGGGTTGCACGGGTTGCGCGCAGTGAACGGGTACAACGGCCGCACCCTCTGGGAATACCCGCTTCCCGGTATCCAGACCGCGTTTGACCAGGAACACCTCGTCGGCACCGCGGCCACCAACAGCAATTTCTGCACGGACGGCGCGTATATCTACATCCATACCCCCGAAACCTGCCTCGTTCTCGATGCCGCCACAGGCAAAAAACAAACCGAATACACCGTGCCCGGCGGCGGCGTCTGGGGCTACATTGCCGTAGAAGACGGTATCCTGTTCGGCTCCGTAGCCGACACGGGGCATATCGTCAAATGGGCCTACCGGCAGTCCGACATGAAGAACCTCTATACGCAGTCGAAACGATTTTTCGCGCTTGACTCCCAAACCGGTAATCTCAAATGGACGTATGAACCCGAGTACTCGATCCGGCATAACGCCATCGCCATTGGGGCGGGGAAGGTTTTTCTCATCGACATGGCGCTGGCCGAGATCGACCGGCTGAATTTCGAGGCCGAACGGGCCAAGCGCCGGGGCGAAGAACCACCTCGCCGGCAATCCGCCGCGGACGCTGAGTTGGTCGTAATGGACATGGCCACCGGCGAAACTGTGTGGCGTCAGGATGAAGATATCTACGGCACCCTTCTCGCATTGAGTATCGAGCACGATATCTTGCTGATGGCTTACCAGCACACGCGGTTTAAGCAGCCGTCGGAACGCGGCGGGCGGATGACGGCGTTTCGTGCAAGCACCGGTGAACGGCTCTGGGACGCGGCCAGCGATCCCCAAGGCAAGGCGTCGCGGCCCATTCTTAACGGAGCAATGCTGATAAACGAGCCGGGCGCGTGGAATCTCCTCACCGGCGAGCGCCTGGATTTCCATCTCGACCGCTCCTATGGCTGCGGAATTCTCGCGGGCTCACGCCATTTGCTGGTGTACCGCTCGGCCACCTTCGGCTATTACGACCTTATTCACCAACAGGGCACGCTTAACTACGGCGGATTCCGCCCGGGGTGCTGGATCAACTGCCTGCCCGTAGGTGGCATGGTTCTCGCGCCCGAATCTACGGCCCGCTGTACGTGCAGCTACCTCATCAAGACCACGATCGCGCTGCAACCGGCCGGATAATCCTTGGCATGGCCCCGATGATGCTATACTGACCCTGCGCAGAAATCGGCCACCGGGGTTGGCGAGTCCCGGTTGAGGGAGGAGGTGCGATGCGGTACGCAAGGGCAGTAGTGCTAATCTTCATTTTGCTGATGTCGGCAGTGTTCTTGACAGGGTGTCCCCCGCCCGTGGCCGATGCGAGTCTTCAGTTCTACAACGATTCATCGGGAAATGACGTCTATGCCGTGTACCTTAAATCTGTGGACAGTGACGATTGGGGTGAGAACCTCATCACACGAGAGATTCGCCCTGGCAATTCAGAGATCATTACAGACCTCTACCCAGGGACCTACAACATCAAGGTCAGTTACGAGACCCCCGAGGGGTGGTGTTTCAGCCGAGTTCCTTCCACGGAGTTGGTCTTGGTCTCCCGTGAAGCCGTGGAGTTCCATTTCTTGTAGGACATCCGATTCGCCGACAGCTCCACGTCTCACTTCGCGGCTTTGGAAAGGATGATCGCCTTCAGGTGCTGGGCGGGCACGAAGCCGGGCTTGATGTTCAACACGTTTTCGCAGTCGAGCAGGGCTTTTGAATGGTCCTGCAGGTCGCAATGAGTGAGGGCCCGGATGTAATACGCTTCGGTCTGGACGGCATTCAGTGCCAGGGAACGCTCGAGGTCCTCGAGTGCGCGTGCATAAGCCTGCCGGATACGGTATGCCAAAGCCCGGTTGTTGAAAGCCCGGAAGTTCTCGGCGTTGAATCGGATAGCCTTGGAAAAGTCTTTTTCGGCCCGCGAATATTCTGACAGTGCCAGGTAAGCCATGCCGCGGTGGTTATAGATGATCGAGCGCACCTGGCGGCTGGTTTTCATGTGCAGGACGCGGGAGTACAGCTCGATCGCTTTCATGAATTCATCGCTGCTGTGGGCGGCAAGCGCTTCGAAAACGAGTTGTTCGAGCTCGCCCCGGTGCTGAACAGGACCAAGAGTCCTGTCTTCGCGTTGGCGGATAACCGTGAGTTCGTCTTCATCGAGTCCCGGAACGGCTTCATAGGTTAGCACCCGTTCTTCGATGCTGGCTTTTCTGCGAGTCTCGCGCTGCTGTACCTCGCGCTGGTATTCGCGGATTTCCTGAAAAATGATGTCCGACAATGTCAGTGTGGCATTGAGGGAAGCGAGTTTTCGTTTTATGGGCTGGTCGAGCAGGGTATCCTCGGATTTGTAAACCAGCTCGTGCTCGACCTCGGCCCAGGCATCCTGGAGAATCGTGCGTAACTGAATTTCTGCCACGCGGCGGGTTGCAAAGATCGGTCGCGCTTTTATCTCTTCCTTCAGGTCGATCATTAGATGGATGGAGGAGTAGCCGAATTCGCGGAACGAGTGTTCTGCCCCCTTGGTTTCCGTCTCGATTACTCGAAAATGTTCCTGGATAAGCCGCCGGACAGTATCGAGATCGGACAGAAACGGACAGATGATGCGGAACCCGAGTATGTCCGTGAGCACGGTATAAGGTGGGCCACTCTTGCGAAGACGCAGGATTTTTTCGAAATAGCTGTCGAATGCTTTCAGGCGGTACTTGATCGAGGCATTGATCTCCTGCGCGGCAATAAGCCGTTGGAGACGGCGCAGAATACGCCGGGCCGCGGCATGGTATCTCGCCGCCTGCTGCTGGTACTCCTTTTCGAGTTTTCTTCGCTCCGGAATCCGCACCAGTTGTTCCTTTGCAGCACAATTACGCCGGGTTCTTGTTGGACCAACCTCCTAACGGCTCATGCCGACACCTTATTACTTCTTCGGCCAGGCAATCGTGATCAGTATTTCGTTTCGCCGCATGAACGGCGGCGTCCACGGGGGATTGTATTGCGCAACGATGGGGCGATGCTCAACTTCAACGCCGTCTCGCTCGAGAAAGCCTTTCAAGAGGTCGATATTCCTGCGCACCTTCGTCTCCGTCGCGTACCCGCTGAACCGGAGTGCGGCGAAATGGCGTGACGGCGATTCGGTCAGTGTTACATCGGGATCCGCGGGCTGCGGCAAGGTCTCCATCGAGTAATCCTCTGGCATCACGAAAGCAATGCTGTACCCCGCCCCGTTTTCTGCCGTGAGTACAGGAGAGGTCATAGGGATCTCTCCGCTCCTGACTTCCGGTCTGGACGGCTCCTCCGCTCGGTTTTGCGCAAAGATGTAGCCTGCGAGCTTCCCGAAGCCCCGGTTCAGCGATTCGCCATATTCCCCCTCGATGTACACTTGGGCCACAATCATGGGTTCATAACGGCGAATCTCGTAACCGTCGCGCTGTTCCACCACGTCGTAATCCGGCATTTCGATGCCGCGGGTCGGCAGGTATCCTGCAATCACCCAGATGCTGAGTAACGCGACTATCACAACGGCAATCGTGACAACGATGAACATTGACCGTCTCCGCATGGCGCAGCTCCCTTCGTATGCCGCCTCCATAATAGCAGGTATCGGGCTCTAACGCCCTTGCCGAATGGGTCCCGGCGGCTTCAGGGTGAAACAACGCTGCTCACCAGGAAATAATAAGATTTCCCGTCACGTTTTCCACTGCACAATACACGCCCATGGGACCGTCCTCCACTGTAAATGGGACAGGATTCTTTACGTATGGATACGGTGAGTTGGCCACCATGGTTACTTTGTCTTCAGTGCCTGTTTCGGGATAGAACCGCACCGTGGCGTTGTTCAGGTTTAAGACCTGCGTGCGCCGCTGGACGCCATAGTGGCCGGACCGCATTTCGCGGCAGGTTGATTTGATGCCGTCCGGTTGTTCGACGAAGACGCGGCACTCGCGGTGCCAGGCGCGCGGCATGGTGTAGGTCGCGCATCCACCGTCGAGAATCGTTTCATAGCCGACGAGCAACGGCGCGCCTTGCGGAAACCGGAGCCGCAATGTCACCGTTGTATCCGCATGGTAGCCGGAAAAGAAGAAACCATTCCGGCAACGCGCTACGCACACCATCGGAACACGATCGTCGGGTTCCCGGTGGTCCACGGCAAAGGTATACCCGAAATCCGCCAGCATGTGCCGCATGAGTTGTTCTCCCGCGAACCACTCGTTGGCATTGTCCGTCGCCAGCAGGCGTGAACCTTTGCGGTAGTAGTTCGAATTCGTGCCGCGGACCCACGCCATGCGCCCGCCGTTCCACTCGGGCAACGCACGCGACAATGCAATCACTCGTTCGCCCGTTTCACCGCTCACCATCGCCCGCACGCGCGTATATTCGTCTTCGTCAGCGGTTACGACGGCCTGAATGCCACCCGCGCAGGTGAGCGCGCGGTGATGCGTTTTCGCTGGCGTTTGGATGCGGTGAGAAATGTCGGGGTTTTCCGTCAAGGTAACCGCGAGTTCGCCGGCGATCGGGGCGTCGAGTCGAAGGTTGAGCGCCTGCAGCAGCTCTTCGCTTGCATGCCTCAACGGTCCATACAACAGCACGCGCCCGCCGGATGCCACGAAATCGAGCAAGGTCCGCTCGAGCGCCGTTCCCGCGTCGGGCACGATGGAGGTCAGCACGGATTCGCGAAACACCTTCGGGTTTTCGGCGAGCGCCCTGGGTAGATTTGCCGTAGTGATAACCGTATTTACCGGAAAGCCGGTGTTTACGGCCTGCCGCATGAACCAGTCGCCGAAAAGCACCTCCTCTACGCGCGGCGGATCTCCGAAGGTCATCTCGTGGTATTCGTCCAACGGATACACCCAAACGACGGGTCCCGGCTGGTCCGGCGAATCGGCGCGGGCCCGCAATATATGCGGGATGACTTCATTTGGCACCTCGACCGGCATGCGCCCGTAGGAATCGTCGATGGTAAGAAACAGGATGTCCGTGGGCGGCATGGTCTCGCCCGTTTCAGTCACCCGCGCCACGGCCATGGGCAGGTAGATGTCATGGGGGTCGCGGCCGTACCGGTCCAGCCACGGACTGTTCAACCACCAGGGATCATGGGTGTAGTACCGGAACGGATACCGGTCGGCCGGTATTTCAGCAATCTTGGACATATACCCCGTCAATTCGAGCCCGAAGTCGCCATCAAGAGCGGCCCACGGCGAATTCGGCGGGGGGGCCATACCGAAACCGCCCCGGTAAATGCTGCGCAGCGGTACGCCATCGGACGCCAAATCCATTCCGGTCGAAAGGTTGGTTCCGCGCGTTTCGATGGGAAACTCGGGGCATTCTTCGCGGAAGAACTTCCAGAAATCGAGGATTTTTCGGCGGACACTCGCAATTTCCCCCGTATCAAAATCCTCCCCATCGAACACTGCCCCTGTGACGCCCCACGCTTCCAACCCGAACCCGAAGCCGTTGGACAGCCAGATGTAATCGAAACCCAGGTCGTTCAACAAATGTTGGCACTGCCGCCCGAAAAAGGTTCCAAACGGCGTACCTTCCGGGATGCCCTCCGGGAATCCCGCGTACGACACATCGTCTTTATGCAAAACGGAATAACTGCATACAAACGAGCCTTTGCCGATGGTATTGCCCATGCAGACCTCGGGATGGCGCTCGTATTTGAAGCTCGATTTCGCGAATTCGGGTCCGGGGTCGAAGGTTGCTCCCACGCGCACCGGTTTGCCTGTTTGCTCGGCACCCACACGCTTGATAATGGCTACGATGCGCTTAAGCCAGCCGTACGTGATAACGGGTGGGTTCTCGGTGTAGTAATACGGCCGTTGGTGCAGCGATAGCTCGGGCGGGCCGCTCCCCGGCGCGATTTCCCAGTTGCCGATCCCGATGTAACGGGCCCACTCGAGGGGCGTGTCCATCTCGCCCCGGTAATCCAGAATCTCCGACCCGTCAGCGGTCCACAACAGCACCGAAACCTGGTCCGCATGACGCGTGAGGGTCCACCATTGCTTAAACAGCTCTTCACACACTCCGGCGATGTACGTCTCGTCCATCACTTTGAACGGTTTCAGGCTCATCTCGAGCGTGACATTACGAATAGCCGGATAGGGCACGACCGTCTGAGGCACGTCCGGCGTCTCCGCGTTCGCGCCCAGCGTCATCGAGGCAAACGCGTACACGGCAAGATTCATGGCAATACTCATGAGCACTCCCTGCTGTGGCGTGGTCTTCCTCACGCGGATGAATCCGGATGACCATCGCGCTCTCGAAACCTTCAATTCTTTATTCTTTCGAATCGGTGGTATGCGCGCAGTCCAGAGTTAAAGGATGCCATCTTGCGCAAGACCGGCGTGTACCCACCTTAATGGTTGCATTACGCGCCCCACCCGATGGTGTCCATTGCCGTTTTTCTCCGACGAAACCTGACTCCATAATAATCGAAAGCCACGAACTCGCGCACGGCGAGACATACATGCTCACAATCCCCCTGTCACGCTGCATACGGCTTTACCGTGCGATGCGCGGTTACAGGAGAGACGCCGATGGCCTTTGTTCAGGTGGGATTCTTTCGCACCGGCGGGAATGGATGCTTGGCATCGTGTGTTTTCTTTGGCAACTGGGGCAGAGACTGCGAAGTACCTGGCAAACAAGGAAGGGTACAGACAACCACTTACTAGCCAAACCGTTTCGTATGCTGCGGGGTAGTTTCCTGTGTGGCCGGTTCGATTCAGAGCCGTGCGTACCACATCCTCCAACCCGTGTATTACGCGTAGTGCAGTCGTCTTCGAGGATGACAATTGTGAAGACGGAGTTTCAGGAAAAACATATGCCGGTAAGCGTAGTACAAAAAATCACTACCTGTGGGAGGGATATTTGATGATAAGAAAGGAAAACCATCGGATCGTTGGTGCTGCAGTTGTGTTGGCAGCACTTGTCTCGCCATTGGCCGGCGCCATCCCCATCGACATCACGTTTGAGGCCGTTCCGACGGCCGACGGTGGCGGCTTCAACTCGTCGAATGCGGAAATTGCCGGATTGGAATCCCAGTTATTGGCCGTGTTCGACGTGGTGGATCCGGACACCGTATCGTTCACGTTCACCAATGACGTCGGGGTGCCTTCGAGTGTCGCAAACATCTATTTTGACGACAACCCTGAAGGCAGCGAAGCTTTTCCCGGCTTAGATTTCAGCACGGCATCCCTTACCGAGTCCGCGGGCGTCGACTTTGGGCTGGACTCGGCCGCACCGCCGGTTCCGGCCGCGTTGATTTTCGATTCGTCCGTCGCTTTTGGAATAGATTCGGAAACGTCGCCGCTGGGCATCAACGCTGGAAGTGAGTATCTCACGATAGCCCTTGATCTCGATGGCGGTTACACCGCCGAACAGGTTGAAAGCGCCTTGCTGGACGACTCACTCGCCATTGCACTTCACGTGCAATCCATCGGGGCTCAATCCACTAGCGACTGGTTCATCAGCACCCCGCCGGACGACAACGAGATCGTTCCCGAGCCGGCCACGGTGTCTTTGGTGGGCCTTGGCTTGGCAGGTTTGCTCGTGCGCCGCAAAACGCGCAAGACCTGAAGCAGCATTGCATGGGGCCTGTATTCGGAGGTGTAAACTGGCGCATGAAGATGCGCGGCTTTACACCTCCGTGACATTCGAATCGAGCGAAAAACAGGGACTGGCCAAAAGGTTTGCATAGCAAATCCCAGGTCTGCCTCGAAAATTCTTGTCTCCTGCGGTGTGAGACCGGCGTCCTCGCCGGTCGATCTTATTTTCATGGTCTACGGGTGGGCCGAAGGACTCATGGGTCGCTGCCTGCCTCGAAAATTTCTCCGGTGTGGGACCGGCGCCCTCGCCG
>JAWODE010000722.1:0-14300 GCA_046483455.1 Candidatus Hydrogenedentota bacterium
CTCGACGTTTCCGGCAACATCAATCAGCATATCGCACACCGGTGCCACCGGTGCCCGAGATTCTCGGCCTGCTGCGAAGCCTGAGAACGGAACTCAAGACCATCTTCCTGTTCTCCAACAAGGTCGTCGAGGTGCCCTTCCGGACACTGCTCGCCGGGCACATCCAGACCACCGACGGCTACGCAAGCATGACCGAGGAGAACCAGGGAAAACGGGGACTGTACCAAGCGAAGCGAGGAACGAGCGGAGACGGGACTGTCCCCGCTTTCCCAAAAAGCCCGCGCGTTCAGGGCATTGACCGTCCTCTTCGGCGGTCGGACCGACAGTCCGGAGTTCGAGGCCATTGGCGACGTCATGCAGTTGCAGGATGTGACGGCGTAAGGGCAAATGGGTCTTAACCACGAAGAGCTCAGAGGCCACGGAGAGTTCCTTTTCTTGCTCCGTGCTCACCGTGCTCTCCGTGGTTGACTCTTCCCAGCCTTTCAAGGCTCTCCTCGCTCGGTTTCGCTACGGGCTGCCTCTGCCGCCGCCTCATCCCGTCTCCCCTGCGAAAGCAGGGGTCCAGTGTGCCTTCACATAGCGCCTCGTGCAAGCCCTCTGGATTCCTGCTTGCGCAGGAATGACGATAAGGAACGCGCCCGGCCGGCTGGGCCGCTTCGGCCCAATGAACGAAGAGCGGTCTTCACTGCGCCTCTCGCAAGCCTTCTGGATTCCTGCTTGCGCAGGAATGACGATAAGGAACGCGCCCGGCCGGCTGGGCCGCTTCGGCCCAACGAACGAAGAGCGGTCTTCACAGCGCCCCTCGCAAGCCTTCTGGATTCCTGCTTGCGCAGGAATGACGGTGGGAACCGCGCCTCTTCCGTCTTGCACCACCCCCCGCCGCGAACCCAAGAAAAGCGGACATTTCTAATGTGGTTTGGCAGTTGACCAGGACAAATCACGAGGCGGGGCCACTTTCCTTTGCTCGCGTCACCGCTTGGCATCTCCAGCGTTCACGTGAAATCCAATTTGCTCGAACTTTGCACCCTGAGTGGTGTCAAAGGAGTTGTGAATGGTCGGGACAAGCTTGCGCTTGCCAGGGTCCAGCATATATCATAGTAACGGCAAGTCACGGTGGGACGGTTGCCGTGGAACGGTAGCTGCCGACCGCGGATAGGGCGCTCTTGTAGCAAGAAAGCAGAAAAGACGTGCGGGGAATGAGTCTCCGTGCCAAAAATTGTTCGAGCAGAGCTAAGCTGTTCGACGAAAACAGGTTGGGTAAAACCAGCGTAGGTGTAAGGAGAATGATCATGTACAGACTTTTTGTACTCGCTTTGGTGATGACGCTGACAGTGGCCTTCTCAGGTTGCGGCGCCAAACAGGATACACCCGCCCCGACGGAAGGCGAGGCTGCCTCTTCGAGTCCGGACGAAGAGTCCACTGAGGCTCCTCCGGCGGCGACATCCGAGAGCGGAGCAGAAGCCGGTGGTAGCGAAGAAGGTACCGGTGGCGAAGAAGCCAAAGCTGACGAAGATATCGAGGAAGAAGACTGGGGTGAGTTCGAGGTGGTGCCGTCCGCCAGTGCCAGCGCCCAGAAAAAGGAATAGCGCGTCCGCGCAGTAACTCGTTCGGGCCTCTCTTGCCAATAGTAGAAGAGGGGCCTTTTGTATTTACAGAGGGCGTGCTCGCGGGAAGATGCGATGCGCATTTTCTTGTTGATAAGTAGTGTCCCAGGCCCCATACCATTGATTAATACGGCGCTTAACCCATGGGAGAATTCATGCCCGTACGTGCGATTACTTTTGATTTCTGGTGCACGCTTTTCCGCGATGCCGAAAAGGAAGCGCGCCAGCAGGTGCGCATCGAGGCGCTTCATCAACATACCGGGGTGGCCGCTGAAGTTATCGAGGAGGTCCTTCGCATTGTCTGGCAGGAATTCAGCCGGTATCACATCGAGGAGCAGCGAACGTTGCTTCCCGAGGATGCGGTGCGGCTGGCGGTCGAAGAACTTGGAATCATGCTTGACGACAAGGACCGTCACGAGTTGGCCAATATCTTCGGCACGGCCATTGTACATCACAGTCCAGTACCCATCGACGGTGCTTTGGAAGCAGTCAAACGCGCGGCCAACGAGGCGCCGATCGGTTTGATCTCGGATACCGGTGTGAGTCCGGGGCGCTCGTTGAAAGTGTTGCTGGACCGCCACGGCTTTTCCCCCTATTTCGCTGCGCTCATTTTCTCGGATGAGATTGGCGTATCAAAACCGCGGCCGCGGATGTTCGAAGAAGCGGCCCATGCTCTGCGGGTCCAACCCCAAGAGCTCCTCCATATCGGCGACCTTGAACCCACCGATATTGCCGGTGCGCACGCCGTCGGTGCGAAAGCCGCCTTGTTTAGCGGCGATAACGGTAAGTATGTCGAGACGACCATGGCCGATTATGTCTTTGCTCAGTGGGACGACTTCATCCAACGCCTTCCCGAGATTCTCGACCACCACGATCAGTAAGCCGGCGAGTGCCGCGTCTCGATGCACTCTTTTGGTTGGCAGTGAAAATAGCTAAGGTGTGGTGAGATCTGTCACGAGCCGGCGCGGTCCTGCATCGCTTCAGGACTAAGACTACTCGTAAACCTCCCATCGGCGCAGGCCCATGCGGGAGAGGTATGTGGGGATCACTTGGAAGGTGGGATCAACGCCCGGCACCGCCTCGATGAATTTGCGTTTATGTTCGCCCTCGGCGTCGCACAGGATAGTAAGCGAGCCGCCTTCACCGCCCGCTCCGTTGACTTTCCATCCCACGGCGCCGTATTTCCGCGCCACGTCGATAATCGCTTTGGCTTCATCTGAAACGAGCTTTGAGTGCAGGGCCGCCTGGGCCTCCGTGTTGTCGATCATGGCCTTTCCCAAGGCGTCGAAATCACCGGCATATACGGCATCTTTCCCGGCCACGGCCGCCTGCCGCAGAGGTTCAAGCACTGATTTGTCGGCATTTTCGCTTTCCAGACGTTCGATCACGCGACCATGGACTGTGCTGGACGAGTGCGTTTTGCCCAGATAAACCAATACTAGTCGGCGCTCGAGTTCCCACCAGATCGAGTTCGAGACCAGGAGGCTGGAGACGCTTGCCACGGGATACTGGTACATTTCGATGAAACAGAGCCCGCCGTGTGCTGAACAGATTTGGTCCTGGATGCCGCATTGTAGTCCCAGCTTTTCTGTTTCGACGCGATGGGCAAGGCGCGCAATTTCATGAGGGGTGCGATAGCCGGGCGTTAGCAAGTCCAAAGCCCCCAGCAACGCCGTGGTAATCGCCGCTGAGGTGCCTGTCGAACATCCGCCCGGGGCGCGGGAATACAGATTGATTTCGAAGCTGAGGTTTTCGGGCAACTCCATGATATCGATCGAGGCCTCGAGCAGGGGATGACGATCATATTCGATATTTTGCGGATCGACGGCGTACCGTTCATCGTAATTTTCGGCGTGAATGACGATTCGCGGCGCGTCGGATTGCATTTCGCGCACGTATATTTGCACTTCCGCATACGGATAGACTCCGATATTGAAAACGGCGCCGGTCTCCGCGAACCATGTGTCGGTCCACCCCCCGAGGTCACAGATACGGATTGGCGCCATGGCATTGATTACTCGTCGCGGCTTTTCCATGATGCGTTTCCCTTTCTTTGCGGTGGCAAATGCCCCCCCGTTGGCTTATTCGAGCGAGTGCGGCGATCTTATTCGAAGAGAACCCTGAGCGTTTTGATCTCAAAGGGGGCAATCGGCACAATCACGCTGCTTCGGCGCGTTTTCACGGGCGTGTCGCTTTCTTCGAGAAGGTTACACTCCGTTGCCTGGGCGATTTTCCTGTTGAAGGTCAGCCTGGTCTGGCCGCGGGTATTGCCCGCTTCGTAGAGGCGTATAATGACACCGTTGCCGTTTTCCGCCTTCTTCACCGTCTCGAGTACGACGTTGGGATTCGAGACCGAGCAGAACCGTATAGCTTTTGCTTCGGCCTCGCCGTGCCCGACCTTGACGAACGATAGGGGAACATTCAGATTGTATGCTTCGCGCACGATCTCCTCGGCTGTAAATGCGCCCAAATGCGGCAATAGCGTATAGGTGAACACATGTTCGCCTTTGTCGGCTTGGGGGTCCGGCGCCAGAGGCGATTTCAATAATGTAAGCGACAGCATATTGTCCAGCGTGTCGTGCCCGTACTTGCAATCGTTTAACAACGCGACCCCGTAATCGCCCTCGGACAAATCCACCCATTTATGAGCGCAGACCTCGAATTGCGCCTGGTCTTGGAACGTGTTGCTGTGGGTGTTGCGCAGGACATGGCCGAACTGAATTTCGCTACGGAACGTCGGCGTATTTAAGTCGAGCGGGAAGCCCGCTTTCAAGAGCGTGTGCGTTTCTTGCCAGTTCACCCACGTCTTGAAATCAATGCGCGGCGACGCCGCGTAAAACGTCATCTCCTGGACCAATGCCGAGCGACGTCCGATCTCGTACTTCGAACGAATCGTAATGAACAGCGGTCCTTCCGTCACGACTTCCCGCGAAATCAGGCGATCCTGCGAGGCGACCTTGTCGCGGTAGAAGGCATCGATGTCCCACGCATCCCAGAAGACAGGCATATCCTCGGCCGTATACAGATCGTTCAGCCGGCGGCCGGGCTGAACCAGCTCGCGGTCCACCGCGCGGTCAACCAGACTGCTGATCTTGCCCGCCAAATCGAACTTCACCTTGTAATAGGGCGTCTCGAGGGCCCGTTCATGGTTTTTGAACGGCGACATCGGCGCGTCCGTGCCTTTACGCAAATAAATGGGCGTTGTGCTTAGCCCGTCGGCGGTGACCGCAATGGCTAATCCCCGTGTCTTTCCATCGGAAACCCATTGGCACGGTACCGGTTCGCCGTCCGCGTCGTCGACCACGATTCCTTTGTCGCATTTGATAAAGATAAATCCTTCGCGCGCCCAAGAAAGGCTGTTCGAGACCAAATACGGCGTGCCCGTGCGCGAGGTGTCTACATGCTCCGCAAGGGTCTTTAACGCCTTGCGTTTCATTTGTCCCAAATCTTTCTCCATGGCCGCATAAGTGCTTTCAGCTTCCTCATAGACCCGCCGGATGGAAGAGCCAGGCAATATATCATGGAATTGTTGGGTGAGTAAGATGCGCCAGAGGCGCTCGAGTTTTTTAGCCGGATACTTGAGGCCATATTGCATCGCCTGTACCGACAAAAACTCGACCTCGCCCAACAGAAACTCGAGTTTGCGGTTGTATTGTTTCGTGCGCGCCTGGCTCGTATAGGTGCCACGGTGTGCTTCGAGGTAAAGCTCGCCCACCCACCGCGGACGCGCCACCTTTTGCTCGCGCAAATGCGCCAGGAACTCGGACACGTTCACAAACGCGGTCTTAATGCATCCCTCGAGGTCCGTCATGCGGCGGGCCCGCTCGCACATCTCCCGGGTGACGCCGCCGCCGCCATCCCCGTAGCCCACCGAAGACAGCGTAGCCTCCTGAAGCTCTTTCTGCTGCAAGTGTTCCCAGCAATCTTTCGAGATTTCGGGTCCCACCTCGGCGTTGTAACCGCCTTTTCGGCAGGTAATGTAATGTGTGAAGACCTCGCTTCCGTCTATGCCTTCCCACCAAAACGTGTCGTAGGGAAACCGGGTAGTATCGTTCCAGTTGATCTTGCTCGTAACGAAATTCAAGATACCGCATTTCTTCAGAATTTGGGGCAAAGCGGCGGAATAGCCAAAGACGTCGGGGAGCCATAGTGTGTCGCCTCTATACCCAAAAAGTTCGCGGGTTTTCTTGCTCCCTTCGAGAAATTGCCGTACCAGAGATTCGCCACTCGTGAGGTTGCAATCGGCCTCGACCCACATGCCGCCGTTTGGCTCCCACCGGCCGGTCTTTGCTTCTGTCTGAATGCGCTTGACAATGTCCGGATATTCGCGCTGAATCATATCGAGCAACGCCGGCTGTGACTGCAAAAACCGCATCTCGGGATAGTTTTCCATGAGATGCAACGCGCTCGAGAACGTTTTTGCGGCCTTCCGCGTCGATTCCGCAATCGGCCATAACCAACCCACGTCGATGTGCGTATGTCCTGCAAGTCCGACCATCGGAGTCGTGGCGCTATTGCGTATTGCCAGAAGCGGCGCAATAACGCGTCCCGCCGCCTTTGCTGTTTCTTCGAGTTCTTCTTCGGACTCCCAATGCACGGGGACCAAATCAAGGGCTCGGTTCAATTCGTCGAGAATGCGCGCCCGGCGCAAGGCATGCTTATCAAGCGCAAGAGCGGTGCGCAACAGCACATCCGCTCCGTAATACAATGACGTGGTAGCCTCGCGCTCGACGACCAGTTCGCTTGCTTCCAATTCGAGGGGCGGGGGTTGGCCCGGATCGGCTGCCGTAAACTGGTGAAAATGGAGCGTGGGCTTGACCGCTTGCACATGAGGAATGCGATGGCCCGTGTATTGATCGATGTGAATCGTGAATCGCTCGCGCCCAGTCGCCTCTGCTGTTAGCAGCACCTCGCGATGCCAAGGGTTCATGCCGGCGAAGGGCTTTCCATTTACAAAAAGGAGCTTATCCGCAAACGAATCCATACGGTAATATACCCGCCGCCCCGCGCATTGCGAAGGTATTCGTGCTTGTCCTCGAAACCAGACCGTACCCCATTCTTGGCCCCATCGGCTACCAACGGGCGCCGATTTGAACGGTAGCGATTCGCCGTTCTTTTGCCCTGGAGGGACTCGCAGGTGGTCCATGGTCTCGGCAGCCTCGAGGGGCACCTCGGCAACTTTCGCATAACGCCATTCGCCCAGCAGGGCAATACGCTGTTTCAGTTTGTCTATCGCTTTCGGCGGGATCATTGCCTCTCCTCTGTAATCAAAACCTGTATAGTATGCAGGGGTGTGTTAGTGCTTGATCGTGACGGGAATCCGCGTCCGTAGCGGGTCTCCGCTTTCTGTTTTTACGGGGTCGCCGTAATCGTCGTAGGCGACCAGTTCGATGTGGTGCGCTCCCGAGACCATCTCGGAAGGCAGCGTCATGGTACAGGTCCAGGTGCCGTCGTTGGGTGTCGCATCCCCATGCGTTCCATCATCGTAAAGGTCGGCATGCGCTGCTTCCACGCCCACGATTTCCGCGCCCACAGTATCGACAACACCGTTCGGATCCCCGACTACAACCGACACAGTGACACGGTCGCCGGGAGCGGCTGTAGCGGGCTCGACGTTCGCTTTATACAAGCCGAGCGCGTCCATGGAAACCGGCTCCTCAGTGGCGGTCTTACCTTCTCCGCCGGTGCCCTCAACATCAAAGGTCTCTTTCAGGAGGTCGCTGTCGCGCACCACGCTATGGACTTCCAACCGAAGCGGTTGCTCGGTATCGTCGGGAGATGCGAACCCGAATCCCATATTGCGGAGCAATTCAAGCACCGGCAGCATTTCGTTCAATGAACCGGAAATGGACACCGTTACTTCGGGACCTGCGCCGGCCGCCCAAGCGGCTTCGCTCGAGAATGCCGCAATAAAGGCCCCTACCAACATGCTGCGAAGAATTCTGCTTAGCATCGTC
This sequence comes from Candidatus Hydrogenedentota bacterium, assembly GCA_046483455.1. GTDB lineage: Bacteria > Hydrogenedentota > Hydrogenedentia > Hydrogenedentales > SLHB01 > UBA2224. The sequence goes on from JAWODE010000722.1 coordinate 7,562, forward strand.
ATTCCCCTTTCTGGATACGTGTTATTTTTTGTATAAGGTCCACCCTTTCCACCACCCCACTGCGCCAGATAGGCATAAATCACTTCCTCCGGCGCTTTCTTGCTTTCTCATCAAGCATGCTATTCCACTTGCGTGCGTACATCAAGCGGCGCTCGGGTCGCCGACCGCACCGCTTTAGAGTCATGCGGCCGTTGCACATCAGTTTTGCCACCGCCCAATACGAATCCGCGCATTCCGAGGGTTCCAAAGCTGACAGCGCCACCTTGAATTTGAGGGTTGTTGTGTCTCCCGCGGCAATGCTAACACCCTGCGTTCGGGGGGTGATTGACACCAGCGAATACTCCCCGGCTTCCTTGTGCGGCCATCCCTCGATAGGGGCCACCATCGCCACCTCGGCATCGATTGTCTCCGCGGTGGGATTCGTGAGGCGAACCAAAATTTCCTTGCCGAGGTTTTCGGCGTCCATCACTAAGTCAAAGGCTTCACCGATTTCCAATACATCCTGGAAGGTCTGTCTGTCAAACTCGTAGCGGAGCTTCACCTGTCCTGCCGCATCACGGTCCGGTCGCGTGATGCGCACCTCCTTCGAATCGTATCCTAAGGGAGGCAGCTCGAAAGGAAGTGTGTTGGGCTCCGCCTGCCATCCTCCGGGCACTGAGACCGTGGCCGTTACCCGGCTTGCGGCGTCGGTAAAATCGTTCACCGCGTTGACCCGGACCCGTAACCCGCGCCCGTTTTCCTCCTCGGTCACCTCGCGCGCAAGGGTACACGTCACAACGCCATATCCCATGGGCATCGATTCGGCGTCGTGCTCCCATGACCGCACCCACACGGGTTGCACCGGCTCAGTTTCAACCCCGAGCAAGCGTTTTCCGGCCTTCGGCGTGAGCGCATTCGGTATGAATCCGACGGTCTCGATCGAGAATGGCGGCACGGGCAGTTCCAGTTCATCTTCATTCACCGGGAGGGCGCGCGATTCCTCTTCGAGGAGATTGGATAGCCATGCCCGTTTGATGCCGGTGGCAAACGTCACCCGCGCGTCGGCGTCGCGGCCCTCGGTGTCATATAAGCGCAACGTGATGCCGTCGGCCGCGTTTGGCGTCGGCGTCTGCTGAAATGCCGCCCGTGGATTGGCAAAGGGCTTCATTGCCTCGAGAATAACGTTTTTCGGAGCGACGGTGAGGAAGGCCTGCTCGGGTGGCAACGCGGCTTTGGCCACGGGCTTGACCTCGCGCGCCAGGAGCGGGAAATTGTAGTCGTGGGCCATACGCTGGGTATTTGCTTCTCGCCAATCGCCGGTGTGCGGGTACACCGCATAGCGAAAGACGTGATGCTTGTTTTCGGGCACGAGATAGCCCTCGGGAAAGTTGTTTGTCGCCCCGTACCACGGGGAGGTGTGGCAGAGCATCATGCACAACGTCCCGCCCTTTTCGAGGCTGTTGGCATACGTTCCCTCGTTCAGCATAGCTACGCCATAGTCGTCAATCTTGCCCTTCCAGCCCGTCGCGTCGCACTTGCCGGGAATTCGCAAAAGCGCGTTTTCCCGAAAATCGGCCAAAAGCCGTTCACAGGCCTTCGCAAGGTCCTTAGACGTTTTTCCCTCGACGATGAGTACCGGTAGCGCGCCCCACGAAGTGTCCTCCAGCTCAGCGTCGGTGGCTAGGAGGTAGGCAAACCCTTCTTCGTTGAGTTGCTTCTGAAATTCCGCCACCGTTTTCGCCTCCTGGTGGTTGAGCAGGCGGTTCGAGTACTGGTTATTGCGGCGGGCGCCCAGCGAGATGCGGAACCGCGTGTACAGAAGGTCCTCGTCCATGTGGTCCTGGTAAGACCCCCACCGCGGACCGCCTCTATCGTGCCACGGCGTGCAGGTGACGCCCTTTTGAATCAGCACCCGCTGCAGTTCTTCGGCGGTTCGCACGACTTCCCGGGATTTTGGTGTGATTAACCCGACCATACCCAGTGGATAGGCGTTGCGGCCTGCTTTGAGTTGTGCCGACACGCCGTATTCCATCCATTTGTTGGCTGCATATACCGCGCAATCGCTGAACATCGCCATTTGATGGGTGCGAAAATCAAGGTAGTTCTTGCTTTCGTTGCGCGTGACCACCCCGAATCGTTCATCGTAAACCGGCACTCCGCCTCTTATGTTCACCGGGAACGTCACGCAGAACAAATGATCCTCACCCTGGTAATCCTCGAGAACCGTTTTGAAATCAATGCGGGGGATGCCTTTTGTCAACGAAATTTCCTGCGTCACGCCGCAAAGTTCTCCCAGCCGGTACGTGATACGCAATGTCTGGGTGACGGGACCCCGCAGCGCCTCGACCTCCGCCGGAACTTCACTCGAGAACAGCTTGAGTCCCGTCGTGTAGAACTCGTGCTGGCTTTCCTCACGGTCCGCGACTTCGTGAAGGACGGCGATCTCGTTGCCTACGTGGGGGCCCTGCTGCAGAACCTCGCGTTTTGCCTTCTTATCATACAGGCTGACGATGCCGCCGCCGCGGGCCGGGTCTACTGTGATTTTGTAGAATTTATTCTCGATGGTGGTGCGGCCGGCAGTCACTTTGCGGGTCTTTACGGACTTTTCCGAAGGCGTCAATTGGTAGCGGCGGTAGCCGAGAGAAGGCATCTTTTTCGCCACAAATGCAATATCCGCTTCCGCGATCTTTCCGTCGCGGTTACGGGTAGCCTCGAGTATTTCAAAGGGCACGTTTTTCCCTTTGGGGTCCACGATTGCAAAGCTGTCCAGACCGCCTACATTGATGCGTGCACGTACCACGTCCGAACGTTCCCAAGCCACTGGATTAAATACGAGCAGTGGCCGGTCAACGCCTTCGGATTCGACCGCTTTGCCAAGGTAATCCAGTGTGCGGTCTAAGACATCCGTGCCGAGCTCGAGTATTTCGCGGTACGAATTCATTAAGTCGACGTACGAGATTTCGTTATGCGTGCCGGTGATCGAATCGTGGTGCTGTCCGCAAAGTAATTGCCGCCATGCCTTATCGAGCGCCTTCTCGGGGTAAGTTGCGCCCAGAAGGCTCGCGATGGTCGCAAACCGTTCCGCTGCCAGCAGCACGTTTTCCCCGAGGCGGTTGGCGATTTTGAGATTGATGCGCGACATCGCCGTCGCGGCGTGGTAAAGCGACATATCCCGCGACGTCACCGGTAGATGCGCTTCGCTCTCGGTACATTGGTGCGTCACCGCGTCGAATAGATCGCGGTAGGTTGCTTGTCTCACTTCCGGCAGGAGCGTTTTATGCCAGTCGGTGGGCGGGGTCTGGTCAATTTCAGCCACGACCACCGACAGGCCCATGTCCGCTGCCTCGTCCCATCCCCAGTCGCCGCGCTTATGTGGCAGGGTTGACCCGTCCAGCGCGAGATGCTGAAACAAGGGAGGGAAATTGTAGATGTGCTTGTCCCAACTCACACCGATGCAGCCGGCCTTGCGCGCGATCTGGGACAACTGGTTGGGATGGCCGAACACGTCGCCCGGGGCGTAGACGTGGCACATCCTCCCCAGCACCCGGCCATGGAACAGCTGGCCGTACACGAAATTCCGCACCAGGGCCTCGCCCCCGCAATTCATCTCATTGGGCTGGTTGTACATCGCGTCGGAATTCGACCGGTTTTCGCGGAACACACGCATCAGCGTATCGCGGTCCTCCGGAAATACATCGAAATAGGGCTTGAGATAATCTACTTCCGATAGAGTTGACCGGAAATTCGGATCTTCGCCGTGTAAACGGCAATACTGGCGCACAATGTCAAACGCGCCCATGGCATAGACGCGCTGCTCTTCGTGGTAGGTCGTGTCGAAATGAAACGAGGTCAACACCATCTCGACACCTTCTCGTTTCGGGGGCGTTGCCGCCTGGTACTCGAAGGGTACTGTTAGTTCGCGGCCGTACAAACGGGTTTTCACCTCCGCCTCGATTGGTTTGCCCGCGGCGGAAGACGGCGTCGGGAGGCCGATCCGAACCGGAGTGACCTGGTTCGGCGGTAGAACCATGTCGGCCTTTTTCTCGACATTCAGGGTTTTTGACGCACATGTTACGGCGACCCTGACATCCACGTTCGACGTGTTTACGACCGCCGCTTCGATGATTTGCCGCGGTTTGTCAACCGTGCCGGTGAACCGCGGGAGCGCGCGAACGCGGCCGACCGCAATAGGCATGCCGCGTTCGCTTGCCAGCGGCGCCAGGCGCACGTCACGTACCCGGAAATCGATGCCGTCTGCAATGTAGCCCGGACGGAACTTGATCAGCAGGAGGTTGCGGCCGGCGTTCAAGGGCACCACTTTGCTGCGCATGGTCAGCCGCACGCCCTTCGGAATGCCGTATGGTTCGTTGCACACCAGCTTCCCGTTCAGCCATACCTTCATGCCCGAGTGATACGCATCGAGCAGCGCGCTCGTATCCGTCTCACATTCCACGAACGCGGCCGCATAGACCACACAGTTTCGCTGCACCGTTTCGTAGATGGCGTCTCCCGCGATAGCATTCCCGTCGAGGTCCGTGCCGTCATACGCGACCCACCGGAGTTGTTTGGGACCCAGACCCGGGTTCTCATGGGTGCGCCCCGGTTCGGGTTGCACCGTGAGCTCGCCCCCGTCCGCCGCAAGGTAATCGATATCGAGGATACGGTGGCGCTCGTACAGGTACTCGCGCTCGAATTGAGGGCTGGTTTCGACCACGAATGGTCCCAACACCAGCCAGTTGGAAATGGAATCTCCTGTGGCACGTTGCGAAAGGGAAGATGCGTCCATGAAAGGCTCCTTCATATAGCGCCGCCCTTTCCGGGCGCGAAACTGCGATTGTCAAAATCCCAGGACGACCACGAATGGCTCGGCAAAATGTGCGCCGTCTCCCCGGTCTGCTCCCGGTCCCTCCAGCTTAGCTTTTTGCCCGGCGGCCGCTCAACTTACTGAGTAAAGCCTGAGTAAAGCCCCGATCGCCGGGGATGGCGTGGTGGAACACCCCCGACACAAGGGCCGGCGCTGGTTTTCGGCGCCACTTTCGTCAATGGTTTCTGGTCTAGTTTCGCCAGATCCCTTTTGCCTTACCCGGGGCTGCACCCAGAAGGGCAAAAAGTTTCCCTCTCCATGCGCGTCTTTCCGCGGTTGGCGATCGGGTCCGGCCTGCCTCGCACATTGACCTCTTAGCTGTCTCATCCGATAATGTCTGCAATTTACATGAGGCAGGAGATATGAAAGAACGCTCGCTTATCGAAGACGTCAAACACGCCCGGGGGCGTTACGGGGGCTTTTGTTTCGGCGGGGCGATGCCCGAGGGGGCTTCTATCGCGGAGCCGCTTCCAGCGGGGGCCGTATTTCCCAATGGCGCCCATGCCGCCTTGCTTTTGACCTTCGATGTCGAGGGCACTTACGGTAATGGGGCCGGCGATATGCAGCGCGAAATCGTGAACTACTATCGCATCTGCGAACATCTTGCCCGCCACAGTATCCCAGCCACATTCAATGTTGTCGGGCAAATGGCCGAAGAACAGGGGCCGGAATTCATCGAGGCTATGTGGGACGCAGGCTGTGAAGTGGCTCCCCACGGTTATGTGCACGACATGAACAAGCGCTACGGCGGCGATGCGGTCTACGCAGGTCATTACGGCCCCGAAGAGAACCGCGCCCAAGTGCGCGACGGCATCGCGGCTATCGAGGCGGTTCGGCCGGGCGTGGTTAAAGGTTTCCGGCTTCCGTATGGCCATTTTAACGAATACACTTACAATGCCCTCGAGGAGGCCGGGCTGTTGTGGGCCAGCAACGTGGGGATCGATGATTTTGTTGTGCCCGGCCAGGGGTTCGGCGCTGCGCCGTTCCGCATGCAGCTCGGCGACAAGGTTTATCGTATGGTCGAAATCCCCCTCGATAGCCAGACCTACGACTGGTGTATTTGGATCGCCGATGAAGAAGCCAACGCGACATTTGTGAACAGCGTGCGGGCCTATTGCACGTCGCGCGGCATTTCCTTCGAACGGACGCCGCATGGAGGCGTGGCGGTGTGGGACCGACGCATGCGCGATGCCATTGAATCGGAACGCATGTTCACACTCTTGTGCCACCCCATCAACCTCGCGGTGTTTCGCGAAGAGTGGGGCGATCCCCTCGAGGAATTTCTCTTGCCGGTTATAGACCGCCTTGCGCAATACCACCGCGAAGGCGAAGCCTGGGTTTGTACCTGTGCGCAGCTCGCCGAGTTTTATCTCGAGGAAAGCGGGAAGAGACGAAAGTAAAGCTAGCCTGGATATTTCACAGCATTCAACGGGTGAGTATCCGAGCCTTACGCAAACAGTGTTGCAAGAGTGGATTGCGATTTTCGAACGCCGTAGGCTTCTGTGAAATATCCCAAAACAGTTTGTTCACAGAAAAAGTATCTGCTTCCTTGACAACCCAAGTCTGCGCATTTCTTTCCAATTCAGGCACGCCTGAGTTGGTGAGAAATGCGGGCTAGCCGGGTTCTGTCCTGATCGTTATTCCCGTTTGCGAGGTACAGGCCGACCTTTTCAACGGCTCCACTGTGCCCAATGTTTTCGCACGGAGGCCGCGAAAAATCTTGGGGCCCCGTGTTAGCGCTTTGCTGCGGGCCCTCCGCGCGCTCCAAGTGACTGGTGCGGGCTTGCATTTCGCGGTTTGCGCAGGTGCATTTTATGTCCCACGTGCGCTATGATTTTGGTAAAAGACGTTTCCTTCACGTATAGAAAGGATCGGAACGATGCGAAGAGCTGTCGG
>JAWODE010000741.1:0-5664 GCA_046483455.1 Candidatus Hydrogenedentota bacterium
GCCAAACCATCAGCGCGAACGTGTGGGCGTTCGCGGGCATAGCTTGTTGAAGACGCTCCGCCTGTACGCGGCGTAAACGCGCCGACCAGTATTCTACGGAGTACCAGGGTGCAGGGGCGAGGATTTCGACATTGCCGGCGCCCCGCGCTTTAACCATCGAATGGATTCCGTCGCGCCTGAGTTTGTCTTCCCAGCTCTCGACGCCCGGGTTGATGCGCGAGAGGGCGATGTCCCAACGTCCGGTTACGGCAACCCGTTCGCCGGGAAAAGGAAGTGTCCCGGGATCGCTCCACTTCACCAGCACGCCGCCTTCAACATCGCTTTCCACTCCGTCGAGGAGGATGTGTTCAGTATCGAGGAAGAACCGGGCGTATTCATCGGGAGACGCCGCATGAGGCACGTCGCGTACTACCCCCTCGATGCGGCACATGCCTGGTTCCCGTGAGGACAAGAAACGGCTGAGTGCGTCGCCTGGGGGCCCCGCATGCCGGGCGTTGTACATCAAGGCACCCGCGCCGAGAAAGCAAATGAAGACGGCAAGCGGCCGCGACACGTTCAAGGCAGAAAAGGCATAGAGGACGACTGCTCCCGCGAGACACAAGCAGATGGGAATCAGAAGACCGGGGGTGAAGTCGCCGGCAGCCACGAACACCCCCGTTGAAAAGCCCAGGGCTACCCACACCAGCGGCCGGTTCACGATGCCCTACCTTGCCGAACCACAACGTACTCCCGTTTGTGTGGTTACGCCGCGTTACGACGACGAGAAAGATGTTGCGGACAACAACAGCAGGTTTTGCAGGATATTGTAAAGCTGCGCAAGCAGATTGTCCGGTTCAAGATGCACTACTTGCGAAAGGAAGAGGTTCCACAGGTTGTTTAAGGCATCGAAAAGCATATCGGTTGTCTCCTCCCGCGTATCATTCCGCACGAAATGTGCTTCATACGCTTTCAGGGTAGGGATCATTACGAACGGAATCAAGGAGAGTGCGGCAATTCCACGCACGATTATGCTTGCGAATCACTCGCCTACTCCCGCCTCTTCGTTGCCGTAGACGTAGATGAGCCAGAGGTTGCGGGCGTAGATGAAGGCGGTCGCGGCGATGCCGAGGGCGTAGACCCATTCGCGTTCGCGGGTGAAACTGGCGAACATGAGGGCCGACGCTACGAGGCTCAGCCACCAGAACGCGGTGGGCACGACGCTTTTCTTTCGCCGCTCGGTGGCGATCCACTGCACAAAAAAACGCATCCCGAAGAGGGCCTGCCCGAGCACGCCGATACCGAGCCAGAACGCGGTTTTTTCCATTTCGCCGGCCGGTCCTGAACGCACATTGTCGTAAACGCTTCGCCATGTCCAGGCCGTTACACCGACGGCCATCAAAATGACGGTGGCGACGAAAACGTGTACGCCGATGTTTAGTGCCGGCGACAATTTGCCTCTCTCGCGCCAGATATGGATGAGGTTGCGGCTATAGATCGAAATGTTGAAGCAATGGCTGAGCGTTCCCAGAGCGGAGGTGGTGGCTACGCCGTAGATGAGGAGCATGAGCGAACCAAGGCTGCTCATGTACCAGAACGCAATGGGCATGACGCTTTTGCGTCGGAGCTCGGAGACAATCCATTGCACGTAAAAGCGTCCGTAGAAGATCACGCTTGCGGGTACGCCGAGCAGGTACCAGAGAAGGGAGGGTTCTGCTGCCGCCGGGTCAGCCATGCGCGGTTCCTCCTCCCCTTTCGAACGTCACGGAACGTTTGCCCAAGCACCGTGCCCCGACCGGCATATTCTCTTTCTCGTTACCAGACAAGATGCCTAATGAGACGGACGTTTTCATTATTGGTCCCCCTGACCATGCAAAGCCCGTATTATACACACTCGACCTTGGGAATGACGGGGTTTTCGTACGTATAATGCGGGTATATAATAAAGTGTCACGGCTGATGCATAAGAAATTTCGGAAACAAGGATGATAACAAGGAACAGGTTTAACATCCCCAAGCTTGAGGCGTCCGTTTGGGTGGGGTGCATGATTTTTTTCTTGCTTAACCTGCTTGCCTTACCCGGCGGCCAAGGCGGGTATGCCCTAGCGCAGGGGGAATCCGGTGAGGCGCCGGGAGAGTCATCCCTGGACTTCACTGCCGCGGAACGGGCCTGGCTTGACAGTCACCCGATGATAACCCTCGCGATTGACGACGATTACCCGCCCAAAAATTACCGCAACGAAGACGGCGAACTGGTGGGTATCAGCATCGACTACATTCGCCTGTTCGAAGAGAAACTGGGCATCGAAATTCGGTTGGAAGGGTCTTCCTGGACCGACGCCCTCGAAAAGGCGATGGACCACCATGTGGACGGCATCGTCAACGCGGATTTGTTGGAAGAACGCAAAGTCCGCCTAAATTTCACCGACGTCTATGCTGTGTATCCCCAAGCGTTGCTGACGCGGCAGAACGAGCCCCCCCTGGCGAGTCTTTCTGATTTTGCGGGACGTACGGTGGCCTTGAAGCGCAATACATCGCAATTGGCCATGATTCGGGAAAAATTTCCTGAGATTAATATCCATGAAACAGAGGATACTACCGAAGGCATCACGTTGCTGGTTGAAGGGAAAGTGGACGGTGTATTTGACGATCTCGTTGTCTTGTATGATTGCATCTCGCGGCGGTTTCTCAGCAATCTGAAGTTTGCGGTCGTTTACTCCGAACCGCCGGCGGGGCATTCGCGTATAGGGGTGCGGAATGATGCGCCCGTTTTAGTTGGCCTTCTGAACAAGGTCATCGACTCGATTACGGACGCAGAGCGGCGGCGCATTGAAATGCGATGGCTGGGCATCGAGCTTCCCCGTTTCAGTCCCGGTGATGCGATGCTGAAGCCGATGCTTTCGGAAGCCGAACGCGCGTGGCTCCAAACGCACCCCGTCGTGCGCGTGGGTGCGGACCCGCATTGGGGGCCCATCGAGTTTCTGGATGAAGAAGGCCGGTTTCAGGGTATCGCAGTGGATTATTTAAAGGAAATCGAGAGGATTCTTGGTATTCACATCGAGTTCATTGCGGATAAGACCTTGCCGGAACTGCAGGAAATGGCTTCCCATGGCGAGGTGGATGCGTTTTCGGCACTGGCGTGGACGGAGGAGCGGGCCACGCGATTTGCTTTCACCGAGCCGTATCTGACGTTTCCCGTGATGCTATTCGCACTTGAAGATGTGGCTTATGTAGGCGACCTGCGGGAATTGCATGGAGAACGCGTAGCTATCGTTCGCAGTTATGCCATCGAGGAGTGGATCGCGCGAGACCATCCCGAGATCGAGCTGGTGCGTGCCAAAACGGTGCCCGACGCGCTCGATCTGCTCCAAACCGACGAGGCCGCCGCCTATATCGGCACCATTGTGACCACGAATTATTATCTCGGGCGGCGGGGATACTCGAACATTCACGTGGTAGGGCAGACGCCTTATCTTTACGATCAGCGCTTTGCGATACGGTCCGACCTGCCCCTTCTCGCGTCGTCGTTCGAGAAAGCGCTCGCCGCGATTCCAGAAACCCGCCATAACGCCATCTACCAGAAATGGGTGTCCGTACAATACGAGCCTGGTTTCCCTTACTCGCTGGTATGGAAAGCCGGGGCGGCCGTTCTGGTCCTTCTGCTGTTGGTCCTGTTTTGGAACTACCGTCTGGCGCGCGCTGTGAATCAGCGGACCACGGCGCTTTCGAGCGCGAACGAAGCGTTACGCCGGAGTGAAGAGCGCGCCCAGGGAATCGTCAGTTCTATTGCGGACCCGATGCTGATGATGGACCGCAACCGCGTGGTGACGTGGGCGAATGCGCAGGCCGAAGCCGTGTTTGGCCAGGAGTTAACCGGCAAACGCTGCGAGGAGGTCTTCCAATGTGAACGAGCCCCCTGCGAAAACTGCTCGGTGTTTCGGGCGTTGAGTACAAATCAGGTGCACGATAACGAAACCATTGTTCCCGATGCCGAGGGGAATCCGCGGCACTTCTGGTGCAAAGCCGGCGTGGCTGCGCATGACGAGGCCGGAAAGCCCGCGGCCGTTGTCGAGATTCTGCGCGATATTACGGAACGCAAACAGAATGAAGAAGCCCGCCATATTCTGGAGGACCAGCTTCGTCAGGCGCAGAAGATGGAGGCGGTAGGCCAGCTCGCGGGAGGCGTGGCCCATGATTTTAACAATCTGCTCCAGGTGATACGCGGAAACATCGAACTGGTCAATGACGAGATTCCTCGAGAGGCGCCTGCGCGCGCCGGCCTCGAAGAGATCGACCGGGCGGCCGATCGGGCAACCACCCTGGTGCGCCAATTGCTCGCTTTCGGCCGGCGAGAGAAGCTGGAATTGCAGTCGCTGGACATGAACGATGTTGTCAGCGGTTTGCTCAAGATGATTCGTCGGCTCATCGGCGAGCATATCGAGATGGCGTTCGAGCCCGCTCCCGGCGAACCGATTATTTATGCGGACCGCGGTCAGATCGAGCAGATCGTCGTCAATTTATGTGTGAACGCCCGGGATGCCATGCCCCAGGGAGGGCGGCTGTTGCTCGAGGTAGACACGCGGAAAATCGATGAGGCGTTTACGTCGCGGTTCATGGAAACGCGGCCCGGGCGGTATGTGGCGCTTCATGTTTCCGATACGGGCACGGGCGTCCATCCGAATATCCAGGAACGGATTTTCGAGCCTTTCTTTACGACCAAGGAGGTAGGCGAGGGTACGGGCCTGGGTCTGGCGACCGTCTATGCCATCGTCAAACGCCACGAGGGGTTCCTGGAGATGGAAAGTCATGTGGGACACGGCACCTCCTTCCACATCTACCTTCCCGAGCACGTGCCCGGTGAGGAAGCGATGATCGAGGAAGAAGAAACCGGAAAGGCGCTGTTGCAAGGCAATAATGAAACCGTTTTGATTGCGGAAGACGACGATCAAGTGCGGTATTTCGCGGAACGGGTCCTGCAGCGGGCGGGATACCACGTGCTCCTTGCAAAAGACGGGGAGGAAGCAACGCATGTCTTGGACCAACATTCCCGGAACGTTGACTTGGTGTTGCTCGATATCGTCATGCCAAAGAAAAGCGGTGGCGATGTCCATGCCGAAATTGCGGCGCGGTTTCCGGATACGCGGGTCGTGTTGATGAGCGGATATAGTTTCGATGTCCTTGAGAAAGGTCATTTGCCTTCAGGTCAATTAGAGATTCTGCGAAAGCCATTCCGCTCGGAGACCCTCCTCCGTTGCGTGCGCGAGGCGCTATCGCGGTAAAGATGCCTTGGGGCCACGCTTGGCCCGTTGGGCAAATTGTGGCCGACCAAAGTGAAAGAGGCGGGAGTCCTTATGAAGAAATGGTTGAAGCGTATCGCTATTGGGGTTCTGCTGGTCGTGGTTCTGGTTGTTTTGTCGGCGGGCGTCTTTGGGGGCGGCGTGGCCTTAAAATACAAACGGATAGTAGGAGCGGGCCCGGGCTCAATCGATACAGAAGCCCAGCCCGGCGAACTGGGGAAATGGGTCGATCCGTTTATCGGCACAGGCGGCATTCCGTGGATGTGTCCCAATAATTATCCCGGACCGTCTGTGCCTTTTGGCGTGGTACGGCTGAGTCCCGAGACCGTCTCGATGCTCACCCGAGACCGGGCCCTCAATAAATCGGGGTACTACTACGGGGACAACAAGA
>JAWODE010000044.1:0-5522 GCA_046483455.1 Candidatus Hydrogenedentota bacterium
TGGGGAACCGTGCCTTTGAGGTCCTCGAGCTTGGCGAACTCGAATTTTTTGATGGTCGCACTCGTCAGGCCGTCGGTGTCGTCCATCTTGGCCATCAGATGCTCTTCCTCGAAGCTGGCCCAGCCGTGCTTTCTACCGAAAGCCAACGCGAATCCGCCCGCCACGGGCACCGTCGCAAAATGGCGCAACCACGCCCGCCGGGGAACGCCCTCGGCTTCGCCGGAAGGTTCCTCCTCTTTCTTTTCCCGCCGTTTCGCCCACAGATTCGCAAGAAGCCCGTCAATCCCCATAAATTTGCCCGTGGGCACAAACACCACGGCCAACAACGCGCACAATTCGACGAGGTTTTTATCAATGAAAAGATAGTTGCCTTCCGCACCGCGTGGCACAAGCTCGATAAGGGAGGGATTGGCGACGTAATATAACGCGAGCAGCAGAATACCGGCAACGCTTGCGAAGCGTGTAAGGAATCCGAAAATCAGACCAAGTCCGATGAAAACGAGACCCCACATATTCATGAAATCCACGACTTGCAACGCCGCCGGCGTCTCGGCTATCCATTTAAAGACATCCGAAAAGACCCACTGCGACGATTGCAAATACCACGCGGACGTCCACCCGGGATCCGCCAGTTTCACCATGCCTTCGTAAAGAAAATGCCATCCGATCGCGATGCGCAGGATGGAGAACGCCCACATAGACACAGGGCCCAGCGCAAACCGTGATTCTTTCTCGTTAGATGTTGACGATGCCATGTACATTCACCCTCCTCGTCGCGGCGCTCCTTGATGCACCCCCAAGAATCCGATTCCGCGCTACAGTGTACTTTATTTGGTGGCCATCTAAAACCCGGGCTTCCATGGGCACTAGCTCGGATATTTCACAGCTTTCAACCGGCGACCAGGCACGCCTGAGCTGGTGAGAAATGCGGACTAGCGCCAAAACCTCGCGTGAAATGTCCGTTTCCGGATATCGAGTACTTCTCCCGCCCGCATCTTAGACTACAAGGCTGGCTTCTCAATGCGCCGTTATTGCGCTGCCAAGGCCTCTTCTGGTGTGGGACCGGCGCCCTCGCCGGTCATGAATTCGCTGGATGTTTGAGGGAATTGACCGCCGAGGGCGGCGGTCCCACACCAGAGTTTAAGAATAATCGAGAGCAGACTGGGTGACCATTCGCTGTTACCACAACAACTGTTCTGTGGCGCAAATTCAGTGCGATTGTCCTGCCGGGGCACCCGGAAAGAAAATGTGCCTCCTTAAGAAAAATGCGCTATGCTGGAGTCGAGCAATGGAATCATTTGCGTGGGAAACCAACAAGACCAAGGGGATTTCGTCATGGATACACCTGCGAACAAACACGGTTTCACCAGCCGGTGTCTCACCCGCCGGGGATTTCTCGTGACCACGAGCGCACTGGCCGGGCATAGCCTTATCGGATGCGCCACCTCCCGGCCGACGCCCTTGATCGCCCCCGGTGAACGGCCTGTCAAGGCTTGCGGCCCGGCTTCGCGATATGTCCCGAAGGTCGACGCGGCCTTTGTGCGGCGTGAGGGCGAATACGGCATGCGATGGCCGGGCGCCATCTACGACGGTGAAGCGGCACGGGCGCATTACACCACCGAACTCGCCAAAACGGCACGGGACCTCGGCATCGAGCTTACGCTCCGCGAATCGCCCATCTACTCGCTCGAGGCAGGTGAAGCATGGATAGCCGCGGCGGAATCCCGAAAGGTCGATGCGCTCCTGGTCATCCTTCTCGATCGGCAGGAACACGCCTGGCCCACGGCAAAGGCCGCGTCGGACAGCGCCGTGCCGACCATCATCTTCTCGCCCGTCGGGTCTTCCTTCACCACCAACACTCGAGGCCTTGCCCACACGCCCGGAACGGTCATCTGCGCGACCGACGATTTCTCACAGGTGGTCTCGCGGTTGAACATGGTGCGGGCGGGAACGAAACTGCGTGAGAGCCGCTTCATCATGCTGAAAGGCCACGAACGGCGCGAGACTTCCGTCGAGCACATTGGTACCACGTTGCGATACATACCCGAGGAGACCTTCCTCGAGGAATATCAAAGCACGCCCACGTCGGATGAGATGCGCAATATCGCTCAATATTACATCGATCAGGCACAAGGCATGTGCGGCCCTTGCCGCGAAGACGTGATCAACGGCGTGAAAAGTTATGTCGTCGCTCGCGCCATTCTCGAACGCGAACGCGGGGACGGCATCAGCATGAATTGCCTCGGCGCGCTCGGCAACAGCGAAGTCAGCCTCCCATGCATCGCCTGGTCGCGGATGCTCGACCAAGGCGTCCCGGCGGCCTGCGAGGCCGATGTGGGCGCCTGCCTGACTCACGCGCTGGTCCAATACCTCTTCGGAAAACCCGGTTTTCAGCAAGACCCCGTCGCGGATACCGGCGACAGGACCCTCATCGGGGCGCATTGCACGTGTCCGACGCGTTTAGACGGTTGCAACAGTCAACCCGAACCGTTCAAGCTGTCGTATCACCACGGCAGACGCGACGCCGTCCCGATACCGACCTGGCGGCAAGACCAGCGCGTCAGCATCGCCGACATCGAGTTACGCAAAGACGCTCCACCCCGAATGCTGATCTCGACCGGCGACGTGGTAGGCAACGTAGCGGTCCCGCCGGCAGGCGGATGCGTGGTATCCGTGAAGGTACGCGTCGACGGCGTTGAAGACATGCTCACCTATCCGGGATTCCACCAGATTTTCTTCTACGGCGACTACAAAGACGAACTGGCCGCCTTCGCTCAGCTATACGGCATGGAACCGGCCATCGTCTGAGCCGGCGGATAAAAGGCCGGGAACTCCTTTTTGTAAAACTATGGAGAGCAAGGAGGTCACGAAGTTCTTGCCCTTCCCGCCACGCCTACCTTTTCCCGCCGCGCCTGCCTCTTTCCGTCACCCCTGCGAAAGCAGGGGTGCAGTGTGCACTCACACCACACATCCCACAAGCCCTCTGGATTCCTGCGTGCGCAGGAATGACGGTAAAGACCGCGCTTCCCGCAAGCCCTCTGGATTCCTGCGTGCGCAGGAATGAGGATGCGAGCCGCACCACATCCGTCACGGCTGCCCTTCCCGTCACCCCTGCGAAAGCAGGGGTCCAGTCCGCGTCCGGCCCGCAATACCGAAGGTATGCGTCTTACCCGCAACGGCGAAGCCGTGCGTCTTACCTGCAACGCACCCTCCAAGCGCGGCAAGCACCTCTTGCATCCTCCAGTATCCCGCAAAACACACTAATCCGCCTTCGCCATGAGTTTCACCCGGACTTCGAGCGTCCCCGACTTGCCTTCTTTGCGGATGGCGATGCGCTGTTGCGTTGCGCCGCCGTGAAGAGCCAGTTCTTCGAGACGCACGGACGTGCCTTCGGGCGCGATAACCGTCACGATCCCCTTGTCGCCGGTGATGGTGACGGTCCGGCCGTCCAGTCGGCAGGGGAGCAGCGTTTGCCAATAGAATTCGACGCCGTCGCCCCTTCCAAGCTTGTATTCGTCGCGAATGATCAGGGTATCGGGCGTGGGGGAATCCCATTCACGCACCCATTTCTTGTAAAAATCCCCCCATCCGGGGGTGGCGTCGATGCAGGCATGAAACCGCGTTTCATCGCCTTCGCCGGTCGGTCCGACGTCTAACGGTAACGGCCGCCGAGGATGAGGCCGGTCCGGGGTGCCGTACGGCGCGAGCATATTGTGCCGCTGGGCCTGTTTGTACACGTGATGGATGGGGTCGCCGTAACTGCAGATGCCCAAGTCAGTCGCAAACGACTGCCCGGCGAACTCGAGCACGAAACTACCCTTGTCTTCGTGGGTGTGGTCGGCCCCGACGCAAAACCCCATCAGAAAAAGCTTCACGGGCTCCCCGCGGGATTCGCGCACCGAAGCCATGAGGCCCGTGTCGGGCAACGAGATGAACGCGGGCAACCGCGGACCCGCTACCCTGAGCGGCACTTCACCTTTCCGCGCGCGGTGCTTATTGTAAAGGGTTGTCCAATAGCTCCCCGGCATTATCGCGTGCATCCACTCGAGCGTATCGGTATCCATGTTTTGATTCGAGTCGCCGTAAGGAATGATGTCGCGCTCGGTAGTCGACGTGATGACCGCGGCATAGCTGTCGGTGCGAAGCAAGGGTTCGGGCACTAACTTTTGCGCATCCTTCCCGCGGGCGCGGGCATACCACTCGATGGTTTGGAGATTGCGGTTGGCCGTCGCGCCGAAATAGGAGGGCGTCTCGAGGTAGCCGCCATCGGGCTGGATAACCGTGTCGAGGTTTTTAACGATGTCCTCATAAGCAATGTCGGTGTAGGGCATCACGCGCGGCCATTGCCGTTCCATGACCAGGTATGCGGCCATGCGGCCGGTGTTGAAAAAGCCGAGTTGATTGCAGCGGTAGACGTAATCGTGCCGCCACAGCACGAAATTGATTCGCCCGACGCCTTCTTCGGCCATGCGGCGGAGCAGATAGAGGCGGCCATTCTCGGAGAGCACCTCCCCGGCAACGTCAACGATGTACGCGATGTCTTCTGTAATGTACGAACGCCGAAAGGCCCGGTTGTCCCAATCGCTTCCCGTGAAATACGCCATGAAACCGTCGTCCCAGTAGCGGCACGCCGCAAGGCACAGCGCGTAGCGCGCGGCCGCCCGCAACGCTTCGGCATCGCGCACCACCAACGCGGCTTCGGCAATGCGCGGGCTGCCCGGCATATTGTATTGCTCGATATCGCGCATGCGCCCCTCGTTGTTATTGCTCCCTCCGCTACGCGCAAACTCCTTGATACCGCGCTTGAAATCATAGGACTTGGCGGCTTCCGCCAGTTGCGAATACCGCGATTCACCGTTTTCCGCCATGGCTCGCTCGTGTTCCTCGCGTTTTGCCGCCAATTCTTCGGGCGTCAGGAAAATCCCGTAAAGAGGCGCGAATTCCGGCTCGTACGCGGGGTCCTTGAGTTGGTTCTCCCAAGAGACGCCCGTCATGTCCCATCGCGCGAAATAATCATCGAGACGTTCGGTGTGCTGGAGCCCAATCCACCGCAACCAGCCCACGGCCGAGCCTTCCTGGCGTGCGTCAAGCTCCAGCGTGATTCGTCGAATGACCGCGGCCCCGTCGAGATCGAGGAAAATCTCGATTTCGTCACCCGCAAACGGCTCCGAAGAGGTCTCGCGTACTCCTTCGTCAGTATCCACACGGATGTGCATGATGGAGTCCTTCGGACCCGCCATCCGCAGGATCAAGCGGTTGTAACGGCTGCAATCCACGTTGAAGTCCCGCCACATGCGCAACGCCGGGCCCTCGGAGGGCTTGCTCGCCCATTCGAAATCGACCGTGAACCAATGCTGGTGGACGTATAGGCCGTACGCCGAGCCATCTTCGACCGTCCACTTCGGAAAGCCGCTCACCCCCTCGGACCAGAACGGCTCGATAATGGCCTCGGCGCAATTAAGGGGCACGGGAGTGCGCAATTTTTCTTGACTCTCGGCGCCAGCCATAGCAATTCCGTCAAG
>JAWODE010000172.1:0-2668 GCA_046483455.1 Candidatus Hydrogenedentota bacterium
GGTATAACCTTGCTATGCTTGAGGCCATGGCTACGGGTATGCCCGTGGTTTCCCTTGCCAATCCGACCTCGCCGCTCACCGATGGCGAAGACGGTTTTTTGTCCTATGAGGCAGAAGTTCTGCGGGGGCACATCAACAATTTGCTGGAGGACGTCAGCCTCGCGCGTGAGATAGGCGCCCGCGGAAAAGAGACCGTCGCGCGGGAATTTCCAATCGAGCTTTTTGCGGAACAATGGCGGGAAACGATCCTCTCGGCAGCGGAACGCGGTTCGCGCCGCCGTACCTCCCCAACAAGCCACATTGCCATGCCACCTCGCCCGGAAACACCACCGGCGGCGAGGAATATTCTCCTGCACTACATGGCGTCGCCCGTTACCACTGGCCGCTACTTCGAGCAGGCCCTGCGAAAAAACCATAAGGTCGTCACAGTCGGGCTGCGCTGTCCCGAGACCACCCTTAAACGATGGGGATTTCCCGAGGACCCGCCTCATTACGAACCGCACAACATCGACATTGGCCTTAATACCAGCTATAAAGACATCCTGGAAGCTCTCCCGGGAGACTTTGCACCCAACCTGTATCTTTGGGTCGATTCCGGACCCAAACAAATCGCACCGGACATCGAGCGGCTGGGCATCCCCAAAGCCTGTTACCTCATTGACACGCACCTTGCTCCTGCCATTCGTCTTGAGATCGCACGCCACTTTGATGTCGTTTTTCTGGCACAAAAGGCCCAAATACCGCTGTTTCAAGACGCCGGCATCGCGAATGTCTACTGGCTTCCTTTAGCCTGTTCCCCCGAATTGCATGATGTCGGGGCCCTCGAGAGAGAATACGACATCTCGTACATCGGCCGTATTCAGGACGACCCCGACGACCGGCGTCGCAAACTGCTGGACGAAGTGCGCGACCGCTTTCCGAATCACGTCATTGGACAACAATGGCCGGCCGATATGGCCCGGACGTACGCGCAGTCCAAAATCGTCATTAATGCCGCCGTTCACCATGAGCTCAACATGCGCGTATTCGAGGCCATGGCCTCCGGCGCGCTCCTCATCACCGATAACGCCGAGGGTCTCACGGACCTTTTTGAAGAAGGTACTCATTTCGTCCTCTATCGCGACGACCGTGAACTGTGCGACCTGATTCAGCATTACCTCGAAAACGAGGGGGCCCGCGAGCGCATTGCCCGCCAAGCTCGGGAATTCGTGCTCGAAAACCACACCTATGACCACCGCATCGAACAACTCCTCGGTTGTATTTCGAAAACAAGCGGGAAGAGCCGAAAACATAGCGAAAAATCGCCCTCCCCTTCCGAAGGGTACTATTGCTCGCCCCGCACCGAACTGGTGCCGCACGTCCCCCAAGATGCCCGGCGTATCCTTGACGTTGGATGCGGGGTCGGAGCTTTTGGACGTTCCCTTAAACAACGCGGGGCCGAAGAGGTCGTCGGCATTGAAATCGAGGAGCACGCCTGCGCCATTGCCAGAGAGGTCCTTGACGACGTCCTTTGCGGCGATATCGAGCAGATGGAATTGCCCTTCGACCCCGGCCATTTCAATTGCGTGACTTTTGGCGATGTCCTCGAGCACTTGGCCAATCCGGACAAGGCGCTTCGTAGAATTGCTCCCTTACTTGCGCCCGGAGGTCTCGCGATCGCCAGCATTCCCAACGCGCGGTTCTGCCAGGTCCTGCAGATGCTTGCCGAGGGGCGGTGGAAATACGACGACGCAGGCATCATGGACCGCACCCATCTGCGATTTTTCACCGCCGTTGAAATGCGGATTCTCTTCGAAGAAGCGGGGTACGAGGTCATCAAACTGCAACCGCTCTCAATATTGAAGGCCGATCAGCTTCCCCGAAACGCCGACGGCGGATTCACCATGGGCCGATTGACCGTCGGTCCCCTTGACGACGCTGAATACCAGGACTTTCTTGTCTACCAGTACCTCGTCGTCGCTCGCAAACCCGAGGTCGCACCTCTGCGGCATGCCCGCACTGCGCTATCCGAGCATCGCTTCGAGCAGGCCTATAGCCTTGCCGCTTCGGCGGAAAACGGGGATGAAGCCGAACGAAAATTCATCATGGGCCAAGCCCTCGGCCACCTTGGAAAACTCGATGCGGCCGAATCAGCGCTACGCGAAGCGCATGCCCTGGCCCCCGGGAGAACTGAGATTCTGGGGCAACTCGGAATCATCCTCGTAGCCCTGAAACGGGAGAACGAAGCGCTCCCCTATCTCGAAAAGGCCGCCACCGCTAATCCCGCTGACTACCGCGCGCTGGGCGCCTGGGGCCTTGCCCTACGCGCCGCTGGAGACCTTCAGGGTGCGTTTGAACGCATCAAGACTTCGCTGGACGCTCATGTTGACAACGCCCCGCTCATGAAAGAGTTCGTGAGTCTCGGAGAAGCCCTAGGGAAATGGGAGGAGATCGAGGCCATTCTTCGTCGGTTTATCGAGTTTTATCCTGCAAACGCCCCCCTGACAGTGCGTTTTGCGAAGGTGTTAATCCACCTTGGGAAACGTAAGGAGGCCAAAGAAAAACTCGAGACACTACTTGTGTTTGACGATAAAAACGAAGAGGCACGGCAATTGCTCAAGGAACTATCGATACCGTTGGCTCCAGTGGCGCTCACGGTCCCGATATTTCCTTGATCAATTGCCGTGCC
>JAWODE010000214.1:0-4002 GCA_046483455.1 Candidatus Hydrogenedentota bacterium
GCTGCCCCGCGGCTGGTTCAGCTTTGTTTTTGCTGCTGCTCTTTTCATTTTCCTGGTGATGGCTCACACTGATCACGGTTATCCTGGAAGACACGTTTGTGGAATTTGGTGATACGGGCCCAGCTTTGTTAGTCAGCGGCGGGCAGATCGTCGAGTGCGACATTGTCTACAATGGAGCCGCGCACCGGGAGCGTACGATCGAGGTGGACACGGGGGATGGCAACATCACGACTCAGACGCTACCGGCGACGTATGATCTCCTGGCGACGCATGTGCATGAAGTGGGCCACTCGATTGGCATGGCGCATACGCCGTTGAACAATCTTTCGGATTTGCTTGATGACACGGACAATACGGGGCTTGTGGCGGAACTCGAGCAGCGTGTCTATGCACACCGTAGCGTGGAAGGGATTTTGGAGCAAATTGGCGTGACGCCGACGATGTATCCCATTTATTTCGCCACCGACATGGGAGACGGCAAGTTCAAGGCGGGCATGGCTGATCTTGCTCCGGACGACGTGGCAGGGGTTTCTTATCTCTATCCTCGGGGATCACAGACCGGGTATTTCGGGTTTGATGAAGAAGTTCGCTCGCGCACCCGGCGCGGTTTCCCGTCCATTCCACTGCCTGGCGCCCATGTGATTGCGTGGAGTGACGCAGATAACAATGTCGGGACGCGCCGTGTGCCGCTGTTCAGCACGATGGCGGGCCTTTATGAGAACAAGGCGCAGACGTCGGGCAATTTCGAGATGATCAACCTGTTGAAACAGCACGAGACCATTAAGGGCGTCACATTCGATGCCTCGTATGTGATGACGAGCAATCCCCTGAATGGTCTGGATTCACCTCGGGGCTATACCCCACAGGATTTTGACTCGACCCATGTGTTGTTTGGCCCCAGCACGTTCGATTTTATCACCGCCTTCCCTTCGGAGGTATTCAAGGAAGACGGGAATCTTTACGGAATTGAAAATCGCGAACAAGGCACGCCGCTGACATACGACCCCTTGACCGGCCAGGTGGTTAGCGCTACGACCGGCAAGACCTTGAGCACCCTCGTGCCGGGGACGGAGCCGATGTTTGGCGACCGGAACGATGTATGCTGGCTGAATTTGGTCGTGGAGGACGGCACGACGGCGGCCTTAATGCCGCCGGTATTGCGCAAATTGCGGGACAATGTTTTGCTGGGTTCGGCCGTGGGGACCGCTATGATGGATGCGTATTACCGGACGGCCCCTCCGATTGCACAATATCTTACGGGGCATCCGGGGGCTCTGGGAGTTGTGCGGGGCGCTTTCAGGGGGATGGAATGGGTGTATGCCCGCGCGGAGATGTTACTGGCAATAACGGCGGTTCTGTTGGGACTGGGTGCCGCGTTCGAGCTTCGCCGTTGGCGTTTGACTCGGACGGCCGCGGGCGTTCTGGTTTTGGCGGGCTTGCTTCTAACGGCAGGCGAGGCCCAGGCCCTTCTGGCCTATATGTCGGACGAGGAAATGGTGAAGGCCGCGGACAATGTGTTTGTCGGGAAAATCGAAGCGGTCGAGAGTTATTACCTTAAAGAAAACGTGATTGTGACGGATATTACCATCCAAACCGAAGACAACGTCAAAGGGCATCTGAATAAAGGCGGCAAGCTTTTGTTGAGACAACCCGGCGGGCGCGTTGGGTCGATTTTGCGGTATGTGTCGGACCTGCCGCGTTTCCGTGAAGATGAGGAGGTTGTATTGTTTCTCCAGACGGAGAAGCGAAGCGGTCCGGCCGTTGTCTGCGGTGCGCGTGGGAAACTTTCTGTTCAAACCGACCCGCTGAATGGCGAGAAATACGTGGTGCTTGGCCGTGAGCTTCCCGTCTCGAAGGCTGCGGGGGAAGATGAAGAGGGCAAGAAGGAAGACGGGCGGCGCATGGAATTGGACGCGTTCAAAGATTACCTTCGCGATATTGCCAGCCGGCAGAAGGCCGAGGAGAAAGAGGAATCTGAAAAGGACGAGTGAGGGCTCTGAACGTTTAAGCTGGATTGAAAACTCCCGGAGACAGGCTTCCGGGAGTTTTTTTGCGTATCAAACGGAATAAGGGCGGTCTCTTACCGATGTGGCCGAAAATTGCCTGAGGGGTCTCCTTGTATCGAGTGCGTTAGCAGGTCCGCTGGCGTGAAAACTCTTGGCGTATTCGGGACAGCGGAGCTGTTGAAAAACCCGGGCCGTGCATCGCAGGCGCGAAAAACGGCCGGGACAGCGAATCATGAGCCATGGGGCTCACCCATGCACCATGAACATGCCGCCAACCACGCTCCGGCAACGGAGGACGGGCATTCCTGCCCGTCGTTAAGACCACCGCGGACGGTTACGTCCGCGCTCCTTGTCATTCTGACCGGCGAGGGCGCCGGTCCCACACCGGAGAAATTTTCGAGGCAGCGAACCATGAGCCGTTGGGCTCAACCCTAGACCATGAAAATACCGCCAACCACGCTCCGGCAACGGAGGACGGGCATTCCTGCCCGTCGTCAAGACCACCGCGGACGGTTACGTCCGCACTCCTTGTCATAGTGACCGGCGAGAGCGCCGGTCCCACACCGGAGAAATTTTCGAGGCAAAGCCCGCTTTACCATGCAAACCGTGAGGTCAGTCCCTGTTTTTCGCTTAATTCAACTGATCCAAAGGCTTTTTCAACAGATCCCCAGTGGACCGGTCAAAGCACCGAGCCCGCGCATGACAGATGCCTGCGCCACCCGAAAAAATGGGCGCGATCTTTCAGCAACAACGCAGAATACGGGACTCATAGGGTGGAATTTCAATGGTGTTTCCCGAAATATCAGGGAGTACCTCCGCCGTATGCGGATTCCACCACTCGCGGCTCCGGCCGTCCGCACCCACAGTAATGCTGGCGCGGATTGTACCGGGGGCTTCGTTCACGAAGAGATACATGTCCGCATCTTCGTCACACACATGATGGTATCGCAAGCCGGGTTGCCGCGGCTCGACCATGACGTCCGGCGCGGACAATTCCGCGAGGCGGGCCACTAACGATTCGGCGTCCGGTGCAAGGACTCCGACTCCCGGCACGGCCTCGGCATACGCTACCACGCGTCCGGTCTCGATCATTGGCGCGAGTTTCGACAGGACCGGTTCGGAGCCATACTCCGGGCCATCCACCACAACCGCTTTATAAACCATATCGCGAATGCGGACACCTTCCCCATCGACGGCACACACATCCAGCAGGGTGTCGCGATCAAGGTAATTGAAGTCCCGCTGGTGCTCGAACAGAACGCGCGCGGCTCGCCACGGGAGCTGGGTCGCCGTTCCGAGAATAGCCACGTCGCACACTTGGGCGCTTTGGGCGATAAGCCAACACATGCGGCGGCAATAATCGGCGTAGGGTTTGTACTCGTCCCACCAGGTATTATTTGGCCCCACATCCGGCGGGCGTTCATCGCGCCGCTTTCCCCGCACGGAGTAGTAAAATGCATGCGGCATCAACAGATTGACCCCGCGCGCGAGGAGCCAGTTGGTAATCCATTGGCTTTCAGGGAATGTAAACTCCCATCCGTAAGCGCCGAAGCACTCGTTGCCGTTTCGCGACCAGCCATAATGGCATTCCGCCGATGCGCTGCATTTCGCCATGGTCGATTGCGGCCCCTCGAGGGACTTGTCCTTAAACGGCTCGATGTACCGCCAGACGATGTCCTGCCCGGGGATGTGAAAGTATTTCAACACCCCGATATCGCCGGGGCCGGCGGGGTGGCCTGTGAGCGCCACGCCATGTTCCTCGCACCAGCGTTGGTAGGGCGCGTAGTACACTTCTTCGAGGCGCGCATTCACGGCGCGCTCGAAATCCCGGCGGTATTTTTCGGCATCAGGATAGTCGTCCGTCCATAAGGCCTCGAGGTGCGGCACAAAATCGTATCCGAGATACCCACTCAAAAACGTTTCGAAGCCCCATGTCCAGGGTCTGACATCGCGAATCGCGCCACGTCCCAGCACCGAGGGTTCATCCGTAAACACG
>JAWODE010000222.1:0-8337 GCA_046483455.1 Candidatus Hydrogenedentota bacterium
CAGGGGTAGGCTACGGCCTCCGCCGAAGAATCTTGCAGGTTGACGTATACTCCGCGGACCTTGTCGAGCTGGAATTCGAGAGGAATAGCGTCAGCCGCAACAGCCGAATCGGGTAAAGCGCTTTTCCACCGTTCGAGTTCTTCTTGAAGCCATGCGTTGCTTCCGAAATGCGGCATCATGCCGGGCACACCCAACGCGGTCAGGGTAATGATGAAGGGATCGGGTTTCGAGCCCTCGAGACGCAAGCATGCCGCGCCGGGCACCTTGGACGCGATTTCTGCCGCTACAGTCCCCTCCGGTATGCGAATGGTGAGGACACCCCGATTCGGTACCGCTAACCGGAGGGGCTCTTTTTCGGGCGCCTCGGTGGACGTGTTGTTTTCGCCGCTCTCTTGTATTGCCGTGGGAGAATCCGGCGGCGCAAGGGGGGTCTCTTTTTGCGCCGTTTTGTCGCATCGCACGGCGAGAAGAACCACCCCGCACACCAGAAAAAAAGCCACCCCGATATCTCGCATGCTGTCTTCCCTCGCTCCGGGAATACGTCGGCGGTTGTTATGCGCCAAGCACTTTCCGGCAGACCTCGTTCAGGACCTTTCCGTCGGCGGCTTCTCCCACTTCCTTCTTCATAATGCCCGTGAGTTTGCCCGGGTGATTGATGTCCGGATGCTCGTCTAGATAGGCCCGTACTTTTGCCTCGAGTTCGTCGGCGCTTAGCTGGCGCGGAAGAAATTCGTCGATGACGGCGATCTCGCGCTCGGTGGCGGCGGCTTCCGCGTCTTTGCCGTGTTCGTGGAACACATCGAGGCTTTGCCGGCGTTTGCGGATTTCCGAACGGAGCGCGGCCATGGCCTCCTCGTCGGACACAGCTTTGCCGGTTTCCTTTTCTTTCATCATAACGGCCGCCTTCAACATGCGCAGGCATTCAAGGCGTTCGGTGTCCTTGTTTTTCATGGCCGATTTCATCTCGTTCTGGATACGTTCTTTGATGGTCATTCTCTTATCCTTCACGCTTAGCAAACGACGGGCAGGACCGCTATGTTTGCTTCCGGATGGCCTTCAAAATCTGTCCCGGCACGTTCAATCTAGCGCGCCCCGAACGGAATTGCAACGCAGCATAATTCAGACCGGATTGCCTATTCTTTTTCCGCGATGAATCCGTGGTAGCGGGCCATCCAATAGGGGAGCAGGAACGCCGCACCGTCGTCTTCGCGTTCGCCGCCTTTCCCCTCGTCGGGAAGGTAGACGTTTCGGTTCCATTTAGCGAAATTGCGTTCGTCCGCGGGAAGCACGTGCAGCAATTGGCGCTCGCCGAATCGGTCGAGGCGCGGGTGGAACACGATGTCCGCCCGGTGGCTGTTTTGCATGGGCCACTGGCGGCGGTCCGTGGGGATGCGCTTGAGATTCGTCACGGCGGACTCGACATCCACGTACGCCGGGTCGATGGTGGCCGTCACGAAATAGAAGAAGCTCGACCGGTCCCGCGCGAGGCACTTATAATGGCGGCGGACGGCCTGGTGCAGGGGGCGCCGCACGGCGGGGTCATGTTCGAGCTGCAGAATGGGATACCACGCGACATACGCAAGCTGGTTATCCGAGTGGTTGTTCATATCGGGGAAGACCTTCTTCTCGAGTAGCACGTTCGACAGGTAATGGTGATCGCGCATGAGCGATTCGTAATGCTTTTGGTACTTTGCGTCCCCCGTGATGTAATGCGCGGTTTTGAGGAACGAAAGAATCTCGAGGCTGTTCAAACCGCTTTCGAGATAGTGAAAAGGTTGATTGTTGAGCAGCTCCGGGCTCCAGAACCCCCAGCGCGTGCGCTTCCCGTCCCAGTCGAGCAACACATATCCGTTGTCGACGATGTAATCGGTCAGGGCGCGCACCTGCTTGATGCACCTCGTGCGTTCAGCCGGGTCGTCTTTCGCAATGTGCTCCCAGTATGTATAAAAAGCAAGGTAGTGGCCGTCGATTTCGTCCGACGACGTGTCGCTTTTCCAATACATTTTGCCGTCGGGCGTCAACCGCCACTGCGGGTCTTTGTCCTTGCCGGCCTTTTTGGCTTCCTCGAGGGGCATCACGCTGCGCGCGACGAGCCCCGGGATGCCGGAGGCGTTTTGCAGCATGTACATCGCGTGCATGCTCTCGCGGGCCGACGCTTTCGCAGCCTCTTCGCCGGTCACGGCATAGGCCAGCGACATGGCCGCCACATGGTACGAGGTCCAGAGGCCATCGTTGTCGCTGTCGGGGATGCTCCATGAGGTGGGGTTATAGGGATCGTCCAACACGCATGCGGCGACCAGCCCGAGCCTGCGGTGCCGTTTGTTGATGCGGCGCTCGATGGTGCGGGCACGCTCGGCAAGGGTCGTGGTGACAATATCGATACGTCCCACACCGGCTTCGGTGGCGGTGTATATCGTGCGCCCGTCGCGGCTGACGGCGATGTCGTGCACCAAGTCGTGCGGCAGGTAACGCTTACTCTGGCGGTAGAACCACTGGCGGCCGTCTTCATAGGGCCGGTACTGAATGGCTCCGAACGTCGTGCCAATCCACAAGCGGTCGTTGGCGTCGAAATCGAGGGAAGTTACGTCTTTGTAGGGCAATCCCTCATTCCCGCGAATAGGACGCCAGGTACCGTCGGCCTCGCGTACGCTCAAGCCGAGGGGCGTACCGACCCACAGCACGCCTTTCGAATCGACGGCCAAGTCGGTGATCCGTGTTGCAAGGGGACCGTCAACGCCGTACCGCTCGTGTCGCGTGAGTTTTGTGCCGGTCGAAGTGGTCTTATACAGGCCGTTTTCCGTGGCAAGCCAGACGGTATCTTGCTGGCGGACTGCCGCGTTGACCTTTGCCGGGGCGTCTTCCCCGAAGGCGGTGACGCAGTGTGCCGCGGCATCAAAACCGCCGGCGCCAGGCATGCGAAGTCTTGGTGCGAGCCATGGTTTTTCCGCGTGCTCAACCTCATCTACCGGTTCCCACACGCGGTCTTCATTTAGCCGAAACACCTTGGCGGCCGTGCGCGCATAAAGGCTGTCCCCGGCAAGGCTCACCGCCAGCGCGGGTTGTCCCCCCGGGATGCCCGGCATCAGGGTGCGCACGTGCTCATCAAAGGGCTCGACCACCATCGGGAAGGCGTCGGCTTTGTCTGAGCCCTTGCTGGCCGAATCGTCCGGGTCCATAAGCGGCGGCACGACGTTCCACAAAGGGTACGAACTCTCGCTTAGATCGGCCGCGTATGCCGCTCCTACGGCGAACACAATGGTAATGAAAAAGCGGGCGCAAATAGACATAGGAAACTCCCGGTTCTGAATTGTCTGGAAAAAAACAATCCTGAGATGCGCATCGTATCAAGCAAAGCAAGCGCCGGGCAACATGCAGGCGGGACACCACGCAGGCGGGGATTGGCCGCGGGGCAATCGCACTTAATTCATAAGCTAAACCACCGGCTCTGCCGGTGAGAATTCATCAGGCTCTGCCGTTCCTGCGTCAGAATATGGTAAACGGTCCTCCTTGAGGAAGGCCCCGAGGGACCAGGAGGACCGTTATGAAGAATTGGCAGAGTCAAGCACATGTGAAGTGGGAGTGTCTCTACCACGTGGTGATCGTACCAAAGTACCGTCGAAAAGTCTTCTACGGCCAACGGCGAAAGAAGATAGGAGAAATCCTGCGGCAGTTGTGCAGGCAGAAGGAGGTTGAACTGGTGGAAGGCAACGCGATGGCGGATCATGTGCACATGGTCTTGAGTATTCCTCCGAAGTACAGCGTAGCGATGACGTTGGGATACTTGAAGGGAAAGAGCGCGATTCGTGTCCATCGTGAGTTGATGGGCACCAAGGGAACGCTGTTCGGGCGCAAGTTCTGGTCGCGCGGGTATTGCGTGAGTACAGTGGGCTTGGATGAGCAACGTATCCGAGCCTACGTGCGTGAGCAAGAACATCTGGATAAGCAATTGGATCAAGGGGAACTCGACCTAAACACATAGGCCCCTTTTAGGGGCCTTCCTCATACCACCGGCTCTGCCGGTGGTTGCTGATTCACCCCTCGAGAAAGGATGCTGGGGTGCCGGTGCCTTGTATTGTGGCTTAGTCATTTGATCTGCATTCTTAACTTTGGTGTGGGACCGGCGCCCTCGCCGGTCATCTATCTGACCGATCGCCGGGGGGACGGTCCCACACCGGAAAAGGCCTCCCAGACCAATAACGTCGCATTAAGAAACCGGTTTTGCAAGCTAACCCGCAGGCCAAGCGATGATTAGACATTGGAAAATTGAGGCTTCACACAAGGTTTTAGTGCGATTGCCCTAGGGTTGACCGAAGGTTGCAGCAATATAGCGGCTAATGTATTGTAAGAACAGTTGAGAAGCGAAGGTGCTCGAAAAGAGGGGAACAGGTATGGCGTCGGAACTTTCACAAAAAATTTCTCTTGCCGCTGCGTATGCGTGCTGTGCTGGGTTTGTTCTCGTTGTCGTGATCGGGGTGGTGTCTGCAATTCCCGCGAGTAGCGGACACGGTGTAGTTCCGCCGCCGCAAACCGGCACCGGCCCGGTAGAGCCGCCTCCTCCACCCCCTCCCTCAGAGCCCGAGGAATCGTTTGAAGATCGCTTGAGCGATGTCCTGCGCGAGTACATGACGTTGGCCCAAGTTGAGGAAGAAATTGGCGAGCCAGAAAAACGCGTGAGCCTTTCGCGGGTGGGAGACCGTGAGCGCTCGGTTTATCGGTGGGAAATGAAAGAGGGTGAGGTAGAAGTGACATTTTTGAATGATGAATTGATGGAATGGACCTATGAAGAGTACGCGAGTCCTTCGCCGACGGAATCACCCTCGGCATCGCCAACACAAAGCCCGCCCGACCAATCGCAAACAAATCCCTGATCAACGGGGTTGAATGACGCTACCGCGGGATATCCTTCGGAGAAGCAAGCCCGAGAGTCAATGCGTTTATTCTCCGCCGGGGGCCGCCTTACTAAGTAGTAGGGCCGCGGGACGGCCACGCCGGGCATCCCGGTATCCGCGACGGAAGGCGCTACGCAATACGCCGCGCCGGAACCGGTTATAAAAACGACTGTTGAAGGCGAGCATGGGGCAGAGGCGGTGCGCCAGCGGCAAGAATAGAGGGTCGGCGCCGCGGCGCCAGGCGGAAACGACCCGCTTGTAGCGTTCCTCGAGTGCCTCGGCTTGGGTAGTTTGCACCAAATGGTGCAGCCAGTATCCCTCCGCATAATACCGGCGTTCTTCATTGGCCAGGGGTTCCGGTTTCCAGAGGAATGCCTGGGCCTGGTCGCAGAAGTAGCCTCGCATTCCCAAGTCGCTCTCCAGCCGATAGGCGAGTTCCATAGCTTCCAGACCGCCGAATGGCAATGCTTCGCTGAAGCCGCCCGCTTCCAACACGGCTTCGCGGGGCAAACTGAGGTTATGCGCGCGCCAATCGAGGAAACTTAAGGGCTGACCAGGCTGAAATACCCGGTCGGTTAATGTGCAGGCCTTAGGGACGGTGCGTGGTTCGAGTTGGGGGTGATAGTCTATGCGGCCCACAACCGCGCAGGCGTTCCCGTTGAGCCGCTGGGTTTCAATATGGTTTTCGATGAGATGGCTACCCGCCAGGAGGTCCTCGTCCAGAAACAAAAGCCAGCGGCCTTGTGCCTGCATGACGCCGAGATTGCGCGCTACCCCAGTATGTTCGCCCCGCGCGTAAATGCACCGCATGCGCACGGGGCCGCCCGTACAGAACCGGTCGAGCATCGGGTCCGTATTGTCCGCGCTTGGCAAGACCACCACGATTACTTCGAACTTGGCGGACGGATAGGTCTGCAACTCGAGGTGGCTCAAACACATGGATAGGACCTGCGGCGTCCCGCGCGTCAGCGTTATAACCGTAAGATCGGTGGTCTCCATGCGGCGCTTCCCCGTTACACCCTACCCTACTGGCTCCAGAGCCATCCTAGAGACTTGTATCAGGGGAATCAAGGAACCCGCACGACGGCTGACGGTATAGATGTTTGATACGCTTGCGAGGTTCGGTATGGAATAGACAGGTTGTAACGCCGAATGATAGACTTGCGCCGTCGTGGGCGCTAAGTCCAACAGCGGGGAGGCTGCATCAAAACCGATTGCATGCGGGACACTGCCCCGGCTTCCCGCCCGTGTGTTGAAAGAGGAGCGTGTGTATGAAACGTCTGATCCAGGTTGGCGTAGGTGGTATGGGGGCGCATTGGGCCGGCGTTGCGGCGGCTTCCGAAAAATGGCAGACCGCTGCCTATGTGGATACCAATCGCAAGAATCTCATGGCCGCGGCGGCCCGTCATGGCATGCCGCGCAGCCGCTGCTATACAGACTTGGCTCGGGCGTTGCGCGAGGTCGAGGCGGACGCCCTCCTCGACGTCACACCGCAGCAGTCTCGGAAAGAGGTGTGCACCGCGGCGATGGAATGCAACCTCGATGTGCTATGTGAAAAACCGCTGGCCGACAATCTTCGGAATGCCAATACACTCGTCTCGCGGGCCCGGCGCTTGGGCCGCATTCTCATGGTAGCCCAAGACCACCGCTACATGCCGCTTCCCCAAACGGCCAAGCGGTTTTTAGCGAATGGAAAGTTGGGTGAGTTGGGCTATGTCGGCGTTTGTTTTCACAAAGGTCCGCATTTTGGCGGTTTTCGGGAGAAAATGACGTTTCCTCTCTTGCTGGATATGTCCATTCATCATTTTGACCTCGTGCGTTTCTTGATGAATACCGAGGTTCGTGCCGTGCAGGGTGCCACGATCAACGCGTCCTGGAACTGGTTCACGGGCGATGCCAGCGTGATGGGAATGCTCGAACTCGAAAATGATTTGTGCGTGAATTATCACGCAAGCTGGATCGCCAAGGGATGGGAAACGCCCTGGAGCGGAAATTGGCGCTTCGATGGAAGCGAAGGCGTTTTCTTGTGGGAAGACGATGAGCTCTATGTTTCGAATTCGCCGGCAAAACGGCGCAAGGTGCGCCAACTGAAATGGCCCGTAGCCGGTCAGGCCTATTTGCTCGATGCGTTCGCTCAGGCCGTCGAGTCGCGCCAGCCGCCCGAGACGGAAGCCGCGGATAATTTGAAGAGCCTTGCCGTTACGCATGCTTTGGTTCGTGCCGTAAAAGAGAAACGGCGTGTCGAACTTCGGGAAGTATTGAAATAGGGGTCTGAGAAAGGTTCGCGGGCGTGGAGACCACTGTTTCCGAGACCAGCCGGTATGGATTCGCGGCGCTATTGGTGCTCGCCATCATCTTTGTGTTCGCGGCGCCCATTCACTGGCACTATACGGAATTGCCGGAGGTGCGTGCCAGCGAATCGTATGAGAACAGCGATCTCTATCGATTCGTTTTTCCGGCGATGCACTTTGCTTATAAGCGGGTACGCTCGGGGCAGTTCCCCCTGTGGAATCCGCGGCAATTGTGCGGCATTCCCCTGCTGGCCGATCATCGGATCGGCCTTTTTCAACCCCTCAACGCAGTCTTTCTGCTTTCCGATACTGGGCGGGCCATGGCCCTGCATGCCTTCATTTGCCTTGCGTTGATGGGGTTCGGCTTCGTGTTGTTCTGCCGGTCCCTTGGTCTCGCTTACGGCGCCAGCCTCGTTGGAGGGGTGGTTTATGCCTTCTCGGGGTTTTCCGCGGCGGCGATATCGCGTCCCTATCTTGCAACGGCGCTGGTATGGTTGCCGTTGCTATTCTGGACGTGCCGCGAATTTGCGCGCTTTGGCTATCACCGGTGGTCGATCATGGGCGGTATGGTTGGTGCCGCCCTCATTTTTTCCGGCGCGTATGCGGTCGTGGCCCTGGTTGTTCCGGTAGCAGCAGTTTATACCGTGCTGCACGGCTTTTCCGGCCGACGCGACGAATTCAGAATGCGCACTGCCCTGGGAGGGATGCTTCTGACAGGAACACTTGCTCTCTGTCTGACTGCTGTCCAGTGGATACCCACGACGGTTTGGGCGTGGAACCTCGATGCACCCGCGAAAGCGCTATGGTACTTGCGCGTGGGGGGAGAATTGCCCAGCTCATTTCGGGAAGCCGTTGCCCAGACCTTTACGGCTCGCCAGGGCGACTTGCCGCGACTCTGCTACGTGGGCATGATCTCGCTGATTCTTTTGCCGGCGGCGTTTTTTCAGCGCAAACATTGGCGGGAATCCATCCTGTTTGTGCTCGTCGGGACCGCGGCGTGGTTGATGGGTGCGGGAGGCACAGGCGGGGTGCTCGGGGGACTGCCCCGTGAAGCCTACTTTTGCCTTTCCATGTTTTCTTACGCTGTGTTGGCGGCGCTTGGGGCCGACCGCGTGCTGCGGCCCCGCCGCGATTATCATTCCCCCAGCGTATGGCCG
>JAWODE010000239.1:0-4254 GCA_046483455.1 Candidatus Hydrogenedentota bacterium
ATAATCCTGTAACTGGCCAATTCGAGTGTGAGGCTTTTGACCCCCCTCAATATGATTATTGTTGTGAATCAATGGAGAATCACGGCAATATTAATTGGGGGCAAAACCAATTAGCAAGTATGTCTGTAACCAGAGTTAAACCGGCAGCGGCTAGCACTGCCAATAGGTCACAGCCGCGAGGGGTCCCTCGATGCCAGGGAACGTATGGGCCGCGCCGGTAACGAGTGCAATGCAGCCTTGGGTCTCCTCGCCGCTAGTGTCTTGTTCGCCGCAGTCCACGTACGCTGCCATTTCGTAACCCGTCGGAAGGTTGGGATGCTCGATGGTTATCGCTTCTGTGCGAACCACTTCCCCGATCGCGCCGGAATCTTCGGTCCAAGCGCACCACGCCAGACAAATGCACGCGAGCGCTGCAAAGACAGGCGCCGGCTTCACGCTGGGTCCGTATTCCCTTGGGTTGGACGCCTTCATGGCTAGTGCTCCTTCCGCATTCCGTCAATGTACTCCCGGTAGGCAGCAATGATGGCTTCATCTGCCGCATCGGACATCACCACGAGACGAGAGTGTGCTGTCGCGGTCTCGCCCGTCGCAAGGGTACGTCCGAACAACCCTAAATACATCGAGTAATGCTTTTCGCCCTCGCAGGGGGTGAACACCGCGAAGGCATCTTCCGGCGGCGCCATGACGGCAACCGTCACGTTCGTATCGGGCGCGTGACGGTAGAGAAGCGGCGCGGCAATGCGCGGCATGATGGCCCAATCGACGGGGCTGGGCAGTTTGGTCCACCGGCCGTCTTGGATAATGGCGGTGGCGGCTTCATCGCGCGGATAAACTTGCCAGACACCGAACGATTCGTCCGCGGCCATGAACGCATTATCGCGTCCATCGGGCGTTTCCTGCACGTAAACGTGGCTGACGGGGAGACGTTCCGTGAAATACGAAGCCAGGAACACCTCAAAGTCGGGCAGTTCTTCCATAGCTTTCACGGAGGTCTCGAGATCGAGGGTATTCGGAGCGGTCCAGCGGTAGACAGCCGTTAGCTCGAAGGGCCGTTTTTCCGCGGCGGGCCAATGTACCTCGAGGGCGCCGTCGGGGAGGAGGCGCACCTCGCTGGGGATTCCCCGCATGCTTTCGACGAAGCGGTGGTCGGTCTTGAAAACACGGTAGTAGTTGAACATTCCCATGCTGGCAGCGAGAGGGGTATCGGTCGGCACATGGACCGCTGGAAGCAGCCCGAGGGACTGCTTGTCGAAAGGAATAACGCCGCGCAGCACGCCGGTGTCAAAACGGAATTCGCGGGGCCCGTCGCCGGGCACAAAGGCCAGCTTCGCGGCCGATTCCTCGCCAAAGGCGGTGTTCGACCACCCTGCACCCAGCAGGAGCACCAAAGCGGCCACCGTTCCTGTCTTCATATCAGTCCTTCCTTTCCTCGATACCGAGCTCATCGAGGGTGTTCCGCAACCATGCGAGCGAGCGCTCGATCAGGGGGCCGCCCTGTCCCTCGCATTCCATGCTTAGTACCCCGTCGAAGCCGCCGTCGCGCAACATGGCGAGGCACTGCTTGATATTCTCGGCATTCACCCCATCGCCGATGGCGGAATGGCTCACCGCGATGCCGGTTTGGTCGCCGCGCACGGCCGCCGCCAGCGATTCGCTTACGTCTTTCACATGCACATGGTTTACGCGCTCCAGGAACCGCTTACAGAACGCCACGGGGTCTTGGCCCGCGATAAACGTATTGCCCGTGTCTAGATTCATCTCGAGGTAAGGGCTGTCGCAAAACGCGAGCATCTCCGCCATGCGGTCCGGGTTCGTGGTGAAATAACCGTGCACCTCGATGTTGATCGTGACCTCGTAGGCCTCCGCGGTGGTGACGATCTGCTCATAAATACGCTTCATCAGGGTCATGGACTCGTTGTCTTCGAGGCCTTCGGGCTTGTGAAGTCCGTCGGTCGTCGCGATGCGCTCGCACCCCGCGTGCTTTGCCCACGGGATCGATTTGAGCACGTAGGGCAACCCCCGCGACGCACCATCAAGCCCCGATAGAGGATACGCCGCATCCACTTGAGAAAACTGGACGCCGCGGTCCGCCATTTTCTTCCGCAGAAGCACGGGGTCTTCATACAGAGCGATGTGCGGCTGGTACCCGAGCCCGTGAATCCAGCTTACGCCGTCAATGAGGCCGCACTCGATATAGTGCACGTCGTTTTGTTCCGCCCATTCGAGGCATTTTTCGAAGTTGACACAGGCGGAGTTGAAGGCATCCGTGTGAAATCCAATTCGCATGACCTCTTTCCCCTTCCCATCATCTTGAGCTTTCGTTACTTCCGCGCCACACCGAATTCAAGTCTACAGGTTTTTTCGCGTTAGTGCTATACACGCGGAGGACAAACGGGTCTCGTCGCGCCAAAATGCACGACGTGCCGAGTGATCAGTACGGCCTCGATTGACCATACATCAGCGAGCGGCGCGGTTCGTTGTCAATCCTGCGTAAACAGGAATCCAGGCATCTTACGGGAGGCGCATTTCCCACCGTCATTCCTGCGGTAAGCAGGAATCCAGAGGGCTTAGGCCAGGCGCGGCATGGATGCACACTGGACCCCTGCTTACGCAGGGGTGACGGAAAAGAGCAGACGTCGCGGTCGTCACGAAAAGTGCTGGGTTTACGGGAAAAGGCAGGCATGACGGAAACGAGAGCCGCAACGGGAGGGCAGACGCCACACGCAGGCGGCGCGGCCTCTGACCGTAAGAAAGTGCGGTTTCAAACGACCCTATAGCAGGAAGTCATGAGGAAGGCCAACCTCGAACGAGACAGCGATGCGTCCCTGGTTCGGCGCTGGCGCAGGGGCGATGGCAAGGCGGCCGCGGTCGTCGTCGATCGCTATACCGATGCCCTCGGCGCAGTCGCGTATGGCGTCACGCGCAACCGGGGCCTCGCGGAGGAAGCGGTGCAGGAGACCTTTGCCCGCGCCACGCGAATTCTGGGAAAGTTGAAAAAGCCCGCTCGGCTCGGTCCTTGGCTGGTGAGCATCGTGCGGCACGTAGCCGTAGACATGACACGGCGCCGCAACCGGGAAACGCCCCTCGGCGATCGGGATATGGCGGCCCTGAGCAATCCCGGCCATGAAGCCATGCGAAGCGAGGCGGCCACAATCCTGGGCGAGGCGCTCGCGGCATTGCCCGAGGACCAGCGCGACATCATTGCTATGAAGTACGTTGCGGGAATGTCGTACGCGGCGATCGCCGAGGCCTTGGGCATTACGCCCGAGGCGGTAAGCCAGAAACTGTGGCGCGTACGCCAGAAGCTGCAGAAAGAACTACTGGAGTTCCGGCCATGAACCCGAAGGATTCGGAACGCATCTCACGATATCTCGACGGTGAATTGACCCCGCGAGAAATGCGGGAGCTCGAGGCGTTGTTGGAAACGTCTCCCGAAGCCCGCGAGGAGTATGCAACCATGAAACAGATTCACGAGGCGACTCTCGATATCCTGCCTGAAACCCGTTTCGGGCGTCCGCATGTTGCGGTACGGCGGACGCGTCCGCTGGTACGTCTGGCTGCGGCCATTGCAGTACTGTTTGGCGGCCTGGTCTTTGGGGCGGTGGCGGTCTATGAAGCCCTCGTCGCTGAGACCGCCGTTACCCCGCCGCCCGACGTTCCCCCTCCCGCCCCCGAAGAGGCGGTAGCGCCCAGCGTCGTTGTGGAAGATTCTTCCGAAGAATCGACCGCGGAAGGTCTTCTTTTGGCATCGGAAGATACGTCAACGGAACCGGCCGCGACGGAGTCTCCGGTATCCCTCGACGAGCTATCCGTGCCGCCCCTCACGGGCGTGGTGACGGATGTGATTGGGAAACCCATCTCCGGCGCGAACGTCCGCGCGCTCGCGTGGGTGGGAGCCCACCCCTATGGCCTCGACGAAGATCCGCTCCGCGGCGTTACCCGGACCGACGCAACCGGCCGCTTTTCTCTGGACTGGCCGGTGGGCGCACGGCTCCTGCGCATCGAGGCGCGTGGATACGAGAACTTGGACATCAACTACGCTGGTGCCGTCCTCGCGCGGGAAATCACCGTGCATGTCAAACTCGCGCCCGAGACCCCCTACAGAGGTCAAGTGGTGGATACCGCCGGACCGCCGACGCCATGCGCGCCGAACTGGAGCGACGCCAAGGAGCCACCTGACATGCTGACCCGCGACGAGGCCGTCCTGATGGTCGTCGACGTCCAGGGGAAACTCGCGCGCCTGATGCACGAGGC
>JAWODE010000441.1:0-13026 GCA_046483455.1 Candidatus Hydrogenedentota bacterium
ACATGTTGCGACCTGAGCGCTGGTGCAAGGAAAACACACTCAGTGCCATGTTTATGCTGGCCGCAGCTTCCGTTGTGTGCGGCACGAAAATGTGGCATATCCCGTCTTTGAGTCCGGCTTCCGCGATGGCTTCCTGGACCTTTCCGTCGATATTAACGAATTGCGTATGGTTCGTGGTCCGCACGGAAATCTCTTTCATCGCAAAACTCCATTTGTATAAGGTTGCGCAGGCCAGGACGCATGGAAACCAAGGTCGTCGCCGACATGGATAAGAATGCCGTAAATCCCACCACGCTTGCAAACGCGCCTCTCTCCCGCTCGCACAACGCAGCGTTGAGCCACCTTCGTCACGCGGACCCGCGTGACTCCGGCGCGTCTCCGCGGTTCAATGGATTCGATGTTTTTCGGATCCTCCCGCAATTTAGTGCATGAGACCTCGTAGCTTAAAACTCCATGTTTTCCAGGTTGCGCAAGCCGAGCCGCATGGGAATGAACGCCGCCGCCGCGGTTAGAAGTGCCGTAAAAGCCACTACACCCGAAAATGCAACCCAGTACGACATGGTCGCGATCGCCCCTATCAGGTGTTCCCACTGGAGCATGAAGGTTTGCCCGGCGACGACGGCGGCGATGTAACCGATACTAAGCAGGAAATTCAGCGTGCCGCCCATGCCCGAGACAATGCGAGCAGGGTTGTCCTCATTGAAATTGGGATAGAGACTTCCCAGTCCCACCGACATGCCGGCCAGACCGAGATTCACCAAGGCGATGCTGTACAGGGAGAGAAAAAACGCCAGGGCTTCCATCCGCAAAATGATGCATGACAACGTGACGATGCTCATCGAGAACGTTGCCGTGGTGGCCACGCATAGCCAGTATTTCTGCCAGACCAACTGGCGAAACGTGAGCGGGGCGAGGCCGAGAAGCCAGAACCGCTGGCCCTCGAGACTTATGAGAGGATACACGAATCGGCTGGTCAATGTGGCGGTAATCAGCGAACAAGCCCCCAAGTTCAAACTCACGATGAATGTCCGATACGCTTCCGCGTCCAGCATGGCGGAGCGGTTGCGAAGGTTCGCGATGTAGACGGCCATTACGCCGAAAAAAATAAGGAACTGTGACCACTGCGTGGGATCGCGCCAGAACAGCTTGATGTCTTTCACGACCAGCATCCGCGCGGGGTTGGGTAAGAACTGTAAAGGTCCTTCCACTCTTCCCAGAATGCCTTTGCCGATAGGTTTGATGCGCTGTCTATCGAGGCCTTTCAGCGCCGACCAGCCGGGATAAAACAGCTTGGCGGCCACCTGCATTGCGAGCCAGGAGAAAAAGAGGGCGTTGGCGACAAGCAGCAGTAGATCGAAGATGCTTTGTCCATAATGCCCCCCGGCGGCCGTAAGGATGCCGTGAGCGGCCCAATGACTGGGCAGAAAGGGCGATTGGGTTTTGGTGGTGGCGTCGAAAACCAGCGCCAGGAGTCCTTGAGACGAATCGTCACCGGCCACAAGCTTTTCTCGAAGGTAGAAAAAGACCCCCAGGATAGCGCTCGCGCCAAGGGTGACAAAAACCCATCGCTTGAACAAAGGAAACACGCGCACCATGACCAGGGTGATCATTGCGCCCAAGGCAGCCGGAATAGTCACAAACGGTACGAACACAAGCACCGCGGCCACATAGAGTGCCGGCGAGGCATTTGTCACGAGACCATAGGCCAGAATCAGGGGGGACCCCAGAAAGGCCGATGCCCACGAACTGAACGAAACGCACTCGACAAATCGGGCCACGAACAGGGAATGGACAGACAAGGGACTCTGCACGAGGTAGTTCATGTCCTGGGTCCGGTATAAGGTGGAAAAGGCAATCAGGGCGTTCGAGAACGTCAACATGAGAAAGAGGGCGAGCATTAATACGGACAGCAGGCTTCCCATGAGCAATTTGCCCAGGTTGAGGCCCCCGCCGGAAGGGTCCAATCCAAAGTTCTGAAGCCAGTGAAGGCCGGCATAAAATGCAACAAACGCACCGACCCACAGAAGCGTCGCCGCCACCGAGACCACCGCCACTTTGAGTCGCGATTGGTGGCGGATCGACGCAATCGTGTGACGGCTGACACGCAGCTTCGCCCAGATAGCAGCCCAGAGCGGCGTCATGGGGCGGCCTCGGCGTTGGTAAGTTCGAGAAACACGTCTTCCAGAGAGCCCGGATTCCGGCTCAGGGCCTTGATGTCGCTCAATGATCCCGTGTGAAGAAGCGTCCCGTTGTGGATGATGCCGATGCGGTCCGCTGCTTCTTCGATGACGCTGAGCGAATGGGTCGACATGAAGATCGTCACCCCGTCGCTGGTCTTTTCGCGCAGAAAGTCTTTTACGAAGCGGATATTTTTCGGGTCGAGGCCCACCCACGGCTCGTCTACAACCACGATTTTCGGGTCGTGCAGAAAGCATGAGGCAAACGACAGTTTTTGTCGCATACCGTGACTAAAATCTTCGATGAGTTGGTCTGCCACGTCGCGGATTTCAAATAAGTCGAGCAATTCCTCACTGCGATTTGACGCCACTTCTTCCGGAGTCTGGTAAAGTCCGGCCATAAAGCGCATGAACTCGCGGCCCGTCAATTTTTCATAGAGGAATGGCGTGTCCGGGATGTATCCAAGCAGTTGTTTCGCCGCTACAGGGTTCTCCTGGATATTGTGTCCTCCGATAATGGCTGCGCCGGAGGTCGGTTTGAGCAAACCCGTAAGGAGTTTAATGGTTGTCGTCTTCCCGGCGCCGTTTGGCCCGAGAAAGCAATAAAACTCCCCCGGCTCGATGTGCAAGTTGAGCTGGTTTACCGCCGTCTTCGAACCGAAGCGCTTTACCAGGTTTTTTGTTTCAATCATTGGGTGTTGCGATCCTCCCCAAATGTCTTGGCTCGATTATGATGCGGCCTGTCTATTCCACTTCCAGTACCTCGATGCGCAATTTGCCTAGAAAGGGCAATAAGCGGGGCCATCGCTCGATATCGCCCGTGACCAGCTTCACGTGGGTGGCATCGGCCACCGTTTGGCCCAGAGTCGGGTCCATCCAAATCCATTCACCCGCGAATATCTCCGGCCATGCATGATAATAGAACCCATCGAGTTCCTCGCTCCACACGACCCCGAGGGCGATCCGCGTAGGCACTCCGACAGACCGGGCCAACGCAGCGAACAGCACGGTATGCTCATTGCAGTCGCCTACTTTCGAGTTCAACACCTCGAGAGCCGAGGGAATGCTGAGCACGCCCTGTTTGGCGATATTTTCATATACCCAATCGTTGATTTTGACCGCCTTTTCCCAAGGGTCTTGGCTGTTTTCGACGATTTCGGCGGCGGTCTGGCGAATATCGGGGTGATCGGATTGGATAAAGGGGTGCGGCTTAAGGTATTGGGGCAAGTCTTCGACGGATTCCGGTGTTTCCCCCGCTGCTTTCGGACCGACAGGCTCGATATGCACTTGGCCGCTTCCGAGCAAGCGCTGGTTAGCATCTTCGGGAAGCGCGATTGAACTTCCGAGACCCGATACTTTTATTGCCATTCGTGTTGCGTTTCTTGATGGTTGTAGCCCCGATGGACGGATGGCAACCGCTTCAATGAGATCCCGAGGCGTTTCGCGCGACACTGACGCCAAAGCCTCCTTTGCCGTGCTGCGTTTGAGCGTTAGACCGAAGGGCGTTTCAGCCCGCAAGGTATTTCCTTGTTCATCTATCCACGCTTTGGTGACCACGTCTTGAACCGTTACGGTGACAACGCGGGCCCTCTGAGTCGTCTCCCCCTGCTTTATCGTTTCGAAACCCAGGCATTTCACCCGTGCGGTGCCCATGGTCAGCGTCATCGGATCAAACGCCTCGATAACGGCTTCATCGCCTGGTTCGAGGGTGTTGAGTTGGAGTGTCGACGTTCCCGCGATACCCCCTACGGCAATTTCACGCTCCATTGGAAACGAAACAGGATATACTTCGCCCGCTGTATGCAGCCGTGCGTCGAGGACGTGATTCTCGAGAGCACCCTCAAACCGGGCGCTATAGTCCTCCGAACGCACCGCGAAGTCGAACTCGCCCCGGTCGCCTGTGCGCGCAATCCAAGCGAACCCCGTCATGTGCAAGCGCATGGGCTGACCAAGGAACCGCATTTTCATAGTGGCGTTAAGCGAAATTCGCGTGCCCGGAAGGCCCTCTTGGGTTTCGGGAGCCGTCTGCGTATTGATGTAACCCAATGGCTGTCCTCGGGGCGATAACACCTGCATCCAGGTATCGGTGGGGCTTTGCGCGTAACTCGCACTCAAAGAGGGGCCTAGAAAAAGAGGTGCCAACTCGCGGCGAGCCAGCAGTCCCATCATCAGCAGCCAGAAAAGGACTATGGCCCCCCCGATTATTTTCTTACGATGGCGCCGCAGCACTTCTTGTATTTCTTACCGCTGCCGCATGGGCAGGGATCGTTGGGTTTGATGTCAGGACCGGTTTTGCGAATCGGTTGCTGTTTTACGCGCTGACGCTGACGCTTCGCGCCTTCCCGTTGTTGGGCGTCCGGTTGCCCCGCCAGGGCAAACCGGCTGGTATCAAACGAGGCGAAACTCCGGTCCTGCTGTTTGTCGGCCTGTACATACGAGTAATGAGAGAGTTGGGCGAACGGGTCCTCGCTTTGTGTAAGCGTTCCACGCTGTGCCTGTAGCCGCCGGCGTTGCCGCACTTCCGGATCCGACAAACGAAACAGCGTTTGAGCAACCTCTTCCTCGATGGATGCCATCATCGACTGAAACATATCGAATGCTTCAGTCTTGTACTCGACGAGCGGGTCTTTCTGTCCATAGGCCCGCAAGCGCACGGAATCGCGCAGGTAGTCCATCGAATACAAGTGGTCGATCCATTTCTCGTCTACGGCGCGCAACAACGCCATCATCTCGAGGTCATGGGTGCGTTTGCGCGCGATCCGCGCAAAATCGATCTCCGATTCGTCGCCGCCGATTTCCTTGCGGAAACTTACGCGAATTTCCTCTTCCAGCAATTTCTCGCGGCGCTCGTACTCCTCGAGAGCTTGGGCAACCAAGTCGTCGAATAACGGCGTCGGTTCGGACTCTTCGGAAGCGGCTGCTCTCGGCTCGAAACCGAACATTGCCCGAAATCCCGTCGAGAGTCCCTCGAGATCCCACTCATCGGGAAGTACGTCTTCGGGCGCGAATTCGTCCACAAGCCGTCCGATGATATTCTCGAACATCTCATGGAGTTGTTCGGTTACATCGCGGTCCTCGAGCACGTTGCGGCGCATGTCGTAGATGATCATGCGCTGTTTATTCATCAC
This sequence comes from Candidatus Hydrogenedentota bacterium, assembly GCA_046483455.1. Taxonomy (GTDB): domain Bacteria; phylum Hydrogenedentota; class Hydrogenedentia; order Hydrogenedentales; family SLHB01; genus UBA2224. The sequence continues at coordinate 5,306 of JAWODE010000441.1, forward strand.
GTCGTCGTACTCTTTGAGGTGTTTACGAATTTCGAAGTTGTATTCTTCGACCTGTCGCTGAGCCCGCTCGATGGAGCGCGACACCATTTTCTGGCTTAAGGGCTCGTCGTCCATTTGCTGGCTGCCGAACCAGTCCAGCAACTTCTTGACCTTATCTCCCCCGAATAACCGCGCTACCTCGTCCTCGAGGCTCAGAAAGAAGCGGGTTGAACCGGGATCGCCCTGACGGCCGCAACGGCCCCGGAGCTGGTTGTCGATACGGCGGGATTCATGGCGTTCTGTGCCGACAATGGCCAGACCGCCCAACTCGCGCACGCCGTCGCCCAATTTGATGTCGGTGCCGCGGCCGGCCATGTTTGTCGCTATCGTGATCGAACCCCGTTTCCCGGCGTTGCCGACGATACTGGCTTCCTTTTCGTGGTATTTGGCATTCAGAACCTGAAAATCTTTAATGCCCAGTTCCTCGAGCATCCCCGACACTTTCTCGGATTTCTCGATTGAAACCGTGCCTACAAGTACCGGCCGCCCGGAACGGTGGATATCCGCGATCTCGTTCACCACGTGACGGAACTTGCCATTTTCGGTCGCGAAAACGAGGTCGGACAAATCTTCACGGATTAACGGCAGGTTGGTGGGAATTTGGACAACCTCGAGGTCGTAGATTTGGGCGAATTCCGCCGCTTCCGTCGCCGCGGTACCGGTCATGCCCGCGAGCTTGTTATACAACTTGAAGTAATTCTGATACGTAATGCTGGCGACGGTCTGCGACTCGAATTGTACCGGCACCCGTTCTTTGGCCTCGAGGGCTTGGTGAAGGCCGTCCGAATAGCGGCGGCCCTCCATCATGCGGCCGGTGAACTCGTCAACGATGAGTACTTCGCCGTTGTGAACGACATATTCGTCATCGCGCTTGTAAAAATTGTGTGCCCGGAGGCCCTGCTCGACCATGTGGACCAGCCCAAGATGCTCAGTAAAAAGGTCTTCGACGCCCAACAAGGTCTCGAGGGTGTTCATGCCTTCTTCGGTGATGAGCACGTGATGACCTTTTTCCTCGATCTCGTAATGGGTGTCTTTGCGTAGCCGTCTTACGACATCGTCCACTTTGTAGTAAAGATCCGTGCTTTTCTCCGGCCGGCCCGAGATGATAAGCGGCGTTCGCGCCTCGTCAATCAGAATCGAGTCTATCTCGTCCACAATGGCGTAGTTCATTTCGCGTTGAACACGCATTTCCGGACGGATCGCCATGTTATCGCGCAAATAATCGAAACCAAATTCGTTGTTGGTACCGTAAGTGATATCCGCACGATACCCGACCTGGCGTTCCGCCGTGCCCATATCGTGCTGGATGAGTCCTGTCGTAAGTCCCATGAACTGGTAAATGGGCCCCATCCACTCCGAATCGCGCCGCGCGAGGAAGTCGTTGACCGTTACTAGATGCACGCCATGTCCGGTAAGGGCATTGAGGTACACCGGCATCGTGGCGACGAGGGTTTTGCCTTCTCCCGTGACCATTTCGGCGATACCGCCGTTGTGCAATATGATGCCGCCAAGGACCTGCACGTCAAAGAGGCGCATCCCCACCACGCGCTTGGCTGCCTCGCATACGGCGGCGAAGGCTTCGGGGAGAATGTCATCCAGCGTAGCTCCCTGCGCCAGGCGCTCCTTGAACTCGGCGGTTTTGGCGCGGAGGCGGTCGTTCGGCAAGGAAACCATATGGGCTTCGTGCTTGCGAACCTCATCCAATAGGGGGGCGACTTTTTTCAGTTGGCGTTCGCTACTTGTACCAAAGATCGAACGCAACACCGAGTTTATCATGCTAAACTGGCCTCCAACCGGCCACGAATGGTAGTATTTCGACTCGTAACCTGTGGTTTTGCATAAGCAAACCCTATCATACCAAAGCCTTGGGGTCGTCACAACAAAGGAGCGCCGCTCGGGGAACGTGATAGCCGTATATTTATTAACGCTGGGCCTTTCAGCAGGAATCGTAGGCGCCTTCGCGCATAGTCTATTGGGAAGTCTCGGCTTCGCGCCGACGTTTGAGGTAGGCTCGCGCCTGGTGTTGGGCGTGGTTGCGAGTTATGCGACCGCCCAGCTTTTCTTTGTCGCGCTGGTGAAGGCCCTCAAACCAACACGATCATGGAAGTTTTTGTTTGCTGAAAGTGCTTCACATGCCACGGCTCTTGTTTTGCTTCCTTTTCTTATGCACATACAGATCGCCTGGCCGGATCCTATCCTGACAAAAGCGGAACCTCTCCTTTATCTGGGGGGCTACCTGGCCCTTCATGGCGTTCTTAAGCTTTTCTCATTTTACACGGCGCTCTACTGCGAACCCTCCGGGCGCTTACATATTTTGGGGTGGTTGGGGACTGCGTGTGTTGCGGGAGCGGTCGCCGCAGCGGGGTTGTACCAATGGTATACCGGGATCGGGGAAGCGCGTCCGGAAGTTACGTCAATGCCGTCCATGTACCGTATTGGCGACACCTACGCCGAAGCCCGGCCCGTTCACGAGGGCGCGCAAGCGCACTACGATCTCCCCCTCTACGAGAACCGCGGGATCACGCTCCGCTGGGCCAATTCGCCCGAGGCGGGTGTCGAAGAGACTATCGAGCGTGCTTACGTGACCGTGGTGCTCCGGGGCGCCGAGACGGAACGATATCAGGCCACGGTGAATCTCGAAGACGCTCAGTGGGCCGGTTTGCATGTGCCGGCCGATGAGATTCCTGCCGACGTGACCCGTTGCACGGTCTCTTGGACACATCAGAGTCCTCCCAGTTGGATGCGCATAACGGGCCTTATGCCCGTGGTCCGTTCGGACCGGCAATTGCTGCTATCGGGTCCGCTCCTTTATGAGGAACGCACGGACGAGACATCCCCGAATTTTGTTATCATCGGTATTGACGGCCTGAATCCTCGCCATATGTCCGCGTGGGAGTATGAACGGCGGACCACCCCCCTGCTGGGCCGCTTTGCCAACAATGGTGTGGCTTTCCCCTATGGGTATTCGCCGACCCCCGACGCGCAAGCTGCTTACATGTCTGTTTTGACGGGTGTTAACCCCTTGTGCCACGGCTATTTCGGCGATATGGGCGGGCCGTTGCCCGAAGGGTGCGAGACGCTGAGCGCGATATTGCGCAGGCAGCATTACGCTACTGTCGCTTTCACGGAGGGGGAATACCACCACGATTTGGATTTCGGCAGCGGCTTTGAGAATGGGTTCGAATGGTTTGATGCCGGCTATGTCCGGGAGGGGGATGCCGGGGGCAGCAAGCGGACCGTCGACAAAGCACTGAAATGGATGGAAGACCATCGCGATGTGAAATTCATGCTGTTTTTACGCGTGGGTGAACTCGCCGATATGACCGTGAGGCCACGGTACGGTACGCGATTCATGGACGAACCGGACGCACCAAAGGAGGTCAATCTGTATGACTCCATGCTTGAATACCTGGATACCGTGGTGGGGGGGTTCATTCAACATATCCGGGATTCCGAGTTCCGCACAAACACGTGCGTTCTCGCTTTTTCGCCGTATGCTATACCGTTCGATAAGGACGGCAACAGGCTTCCCTTGGACGTCTCGGAGAAGGTTTTGCGGGTTCCGCTATTGTATTATGAGCCGGGTTTACCCCAGGAAACACGCAACTATGTAGTTGCCCTCGAGGATGTCGTGCCTGCCGTCGCGCGTGTGGCCGGGGCGCCCCTGGACGAAAGCGTCGATGGACGGAGCTTTGTGCAGGGACCGGTCGGGAAGGACCCCGTATCGATGGCAGCGGACCCCTTTCGGTTGTCGGTGCGTTCGGGGAACTGGCGCTATATCTGGGAGCCGGAGACTCGCGCGTTTGGGGAAGTGCCTATGCCGGGCGAGGGACGCTCGAACTTGTTCCGCGTCGGGACTTCTATTCAGCCGGTAACAATCGGCGCAGACCAAGAAGAGCTGGTGGCTGATTTCCAGGAGCGTTTGGCGGAATACGTGCATTCCAGCTACATGTGGCGAGGTCATAGTTCTGTTGCTACGGATGACGACGCTGCAACGGGTACTCTAAACGAATAAGGATACGGTAATGAATAAGTTCATTACGCGGAGAACGGCTATCAAGAATACGGCCGCGCTGACCGGCGCCCTTGCCCTCGGAGAGATTTCGGTGGCCGAGGCAGCCGATGAAGGCCCGACTGAAGCCCAACTAAAGGACCTCGCCCGTATCAAGACGTTTCTGGAAGGCAACCAGGCCGTCAAATGGGTGTTCGCGGGCGACAGCATCACCCACGGCGCACGGCACCTGAATGGCTGGCGCGACTATCCCCAATTGTTCGAAGAGCGGCTCCGTTATGAAATGGGCAAGGAGCGCAATCTCGTTATCCGCACCGCTACGAGTGGATGGACCATCGAACGCTTGTCGCAGGACCTCGAGTGGCGGGTGCTTCAGTTTGCGCCCCACGTTGCCTCGTTCCACTTCGGTATGAACGACTGCCCGGCCGGCACGGATGCCCTCCCCCGCTTCCGCGAACAATACACTGCCGTCGTCAAAACGGTGCGGGATTCATGCGGTTCCGCCATCCTGATTCACACGCCCAATCCCGTATTGCCCAACTCGGAAACACGGCGCGCGCCGTATATCGATGCATACGTCGCGGCGATCCGCGAAATCGCCGCGGAAACCAAGGCCGTTCTTGTTGACCACTACGCCGCGTTCGCCGAATACAGTCAGAGCAGCCAGATTTACTATCTGATGAACGATCCGCTGCACCCCAATGCGTATGGCCACCGGTTCAAGGCGCAACTCCTGTTGAAGGCCCTGGGAATGTACGATCCCGAAAGTGCGGTCTGCCGATTGTTCATTCCACGGTAGGCGCTCTTGGAAATCTAATAGCCAAGGAGCGTGCTGGTTTCATTGATGACTGCCAAGCGATTCCACAAAAGCGACAAGATTAGGTAGACCACAACTATAAACAGAACTGTTAAGAAACCGACCACGAAAGTGAAGACTATCTTGTTCGTCGTGGACATTTTCGGTGAAAGCCATGCGATGGGAATCGCCAGTGGACCAAGAACGAGGAGCCCCAGCATCCACACCCAAACGGGATCGTGATACCACTTCGCGCCCTCTTCCAGCAGCTTGCCGCAAGTCCGGCAATACGTATCGTCTACAGCGATTTCCGCGCCGCACCGTGGACACCGCGGGCAGTCGCGTTGCACTGAGGTTTCACGGTTGCCCTCTTTTTCCACGAGTGATTCCCTCCCTTCGAAAAAACAAAAACACGGCATCTCAAGTCAGAGCAAAGCGGCGCCCCATACCCCCGTTCAGGAATTAGAAGAGCCCCATGGATATTTCCCGGGAATCACGAGCAAATGGTCTGCCTTTTTCTCAAACGGCGCACGTAAGCGAAAACGCTCATCCGCCTGCATGTCCACCGAAAGCGCCTGCATAGCATCCAGTGGTACGATTTCAACCGGTTTCGCTCCTTCAACAACAGCCGTAACCGTCCCTTCTTCAACCGTGGTTTGTATACGCACGCCTTTTCTGTCAAAAAGATTTAGATACGGAGTGGCGATAATTTCGCCGGAGAAAGACGGCAATTCCGGCCGGAAAGGGACCGCACGGTTGCCAAAGACAAGGGACTCGGACATACACAAAGGCGCTCCATTAACGTATTGAATATTTGGCGCAATGAGCAAAGCTTCGTCTGTTTTGTCGACCTCCTTTTGCTCGATGACTTGGCGAATCTGACCATGGAAATCTCGCAGCATGTTCCCGGCGGCGCGCCACTGGACGAGAGCGTGAACCTGAATAATCATGAGTAGCAGACACAGGAGATAGGTGCCGTTAATGACGATCCGCCGCCATTTGGGATGGTCCATAATGCGGTGGAAGAGCCCCGTCAGAGCGATGGCGAAGAAAGCGCTGGCAAGCAGCAGTTGTCCCCCTCCAACGAGGTGAACGGGGTCTATTGCACGACCACCCCCAAACAGCCTCACAACCGGTATTGAAAGCAGGGCAAAGAGAATCACCGGGCGGCGGGCCTTACGGTATATCAGCAGTAACACGGCGACCACCGCGGCCCCTCCGACCCAGCCCAACCAAGGGTTTTCGTGAAGGTGGTGGACTGTCGAGGGAAGAAAGCCGATGGGATAGAAAATGAAATACAGCGGTCCCAACATCTCCGCCAGATTGCCTCCGTGCGCGAACAGACGGTCACCATGAGCCCATCCCACACCAGCGGTAACCAATGCCATTGGGAGAAGCCGCACAAGCCGCTTTCTAGCCTTGTCCGACGCCAGAATCGCTTCAAATAGTCCAAATACCCCCAAAAGGGCGAGATCTTCAGGCGCCGCGAACGCGGCAACCGCAAATAAAGGAAGGGCTAGCAAGAGCCATAAGAGATTTCCCGATCGCGCGAGAATGCAGTACGCGCACAGTGCTGTTAACGCAAGAAAACAGGGCAGCAAGTCCGCCATGCCGCGGAGATTGGCCACCGATTCCGTGTGGACGGGGTTGGCCATGAATAGCACCGCTGCCAGGGTACCCAGCCACCATGGGCCCTGATGGGTCAGCTTCATGAGGTAGAAGATCGCAATCATGCAGCCGTACACAAGGAGGATGTTGATCGCGTGATAGGGCCAGAACGCTTCCCCAAAAATGTCTTGTAGGCCCACCCAGACCGGCGCGATGGTTGCGGGCAAATCTTGTTCCACGTAATCGCGGCCCATCGGATACGCATTGACGACCCAACCGAAAACAAGCACCACATACAGAGCCATGGAAACCCAATCGAACAATTGAGGGTAGCGAACACGCAAATGGGGTTTCCCCGCGTTCATATGCTGGCTGGGAACGTTCATTTTCCCTTCCGCATGACGTTTGCCAGGAGATGTTCTTGGCGCACTGCTCCCCCCTGATACGGAAAAACGCCCCCGCGAACGGCGCGAATGTCTTGCACGGTAAGGAATGCCTGTGGATTCGACTTGCGCACCATCCGCACCAGCTTGGGAAGTTGCTTTCGACGGATGACGGCAATGATGATGCGGACTTTTCCGCGGGCTCCCCTGGCGCCGACAACCGTCGTACCGAAATGTTCTCTGTCAAGCCTATTCAGTAGCCCCTGGGCATCCTGCGTGGTGATGATCCACACGGAGAGAAATCCCATAGCCAACCGTTCTTCTATCTGAAGTCCGACGTAATTGCCTATCGCGAAGCCGAGGGCGTAGGCGATCAGGTTGTACCAGTGGTCCAGATTCTGCATCACATAGCCGATGGCAACCAGCCAGATCAGTACTTCGAAAAAGCCGCAGATCGGCGCAACAAGTTTGAGGCCACGCGAAAGAAAGACGATACGCAGTGTGCCCACCGATACATCCACAATGCGGGCGCAAAAGATCAAAATGGGAATGATCCATATGGGAAGCAACTCGATAATCTCCGTCATAATATCCCCATTCCTGAAGCATTCGAGTTAAAAAATGGCGTCCCCTCGGGCGTTTATAACCCCGATATTAGCAGGTTCAGGAACCGGAGGCCAAAGCGACATTGAATTTTCTTGAGAAAGACTGCCATTATTCGCGTTTAACGATGGGCAAAACGCTGAAAAGCGCACGTGCCGCAGGAGTGTCCGGCCAACATGCGCGTCACAATTGTTTCCCATAATGTTTTTTGGTTTCAGGGGATGCCGTATGCTTCCGATCAGCCGGGGGCGCCTGTCGATGCCGTGCTGACCCGTTTATG
>JAWODE010000493.1:0-7837 GCA_046483455.1 Candidatus Hydrogenedentota bacterium
CCCTCGTCGCGCCCCGAGACCACGAGGAGTTCGAGTACGAACTCTACAACGCCGTCCTGGACGGAGAGATCGTCATCGTCAAACACCCCGCAGTCAAGGGCGGGGTCATCCAGGACGCCGAGTGGCAGAAAGGCCGGATGGCCATCGACGAGGACCTCGTCGGACTGGCGCTAGCCGACGGCAAGTTTGTAGAGGTCGAAGTCGACGATGTCGGGGACCTCACGCGAAAGGAGGGCGACGTTCTCCAGTCCCCATAACGTTGTCTTCTGGGAAATGGGCGAGCAGACGGCCGCGCGCCAAGGCAAGTGGAAGCTGGTTTTGAACGGACAACTGGTGGAGGGCGCGCCCAGTAAAGATGCCATCCACCTGGCGGACCTGTCCCAGGATATGGGTGAGCGCAGAAATCTTGCAAAACGCTATCCCGATATCGCACGGGAGCTACAGCAGAAAGCACATGCGTGGCGGAATGACATCGAGCGTTCGTGGAAAGAATACTGGCGCCCACACGCGAACGGCAGGAATTCTTATACCTGATTCAGCGTTCCGATCATGGAACTATTGGCTTTCAACGTGTATTTATTGAAAGAACATGTACGATTTTTGACGGGTATTAGTCCGGTAGGGCAATCCGAATTTTATAGCTGATATAGAAACATCCATGCGGCCGCGGCCAGAGCCGTTCACGGCTCCGGCGGGCCATTTCCGTGTAACTTATTCTCTTTGCACCCTGATTCTTTTTGCTTTCACATAGAAAACCGTTTTGGCGTGAAGAAAAAACACGGAGCCGCGTCCAGTACTCCAAAGACAACGGCACAGAGAATGCAGAAACCGACACTACATCAAGAAGAACCGGCTAGCTCGAACGCAAGGTGTTCCTCGCGTTCGACACAGAGCTTTCTCGTGGCGCGCTGGGTGTTCCTGCGCTGCATCGCTGCCCTGTACCTAGTGACATTCCTCTCGCTGTTGTGGCAAATCCCAGGGTTACTTGGCGAAAACGGAATTTTACCCGCACAGGAAAACCTTGACCTAGCGCGCTTCTCACTGGGAGCGGAACGCTACCTGGCATTTCCAACGCTCTTCTGGCTGAACAGCAGCGACGCCTTCCTGTATCTGCTGTGCGGTGCGGGAGTGATAGGTTCCTCCCTGCTGTTCCTGGGTATAGCTCCGAGTCTGCTGGTTCCCTTCCTCTGGCTCGTTCATCTGTCCTTTTTCACCGTCGGAGAAGAGTTGCTCGAATTTCAGTGGGACGCGTTGCTTCTCGAGGTCGGTTTCCTGGCGGTGTTTTTCACTCCCCGGGGACTGTATCCCGGGTTTGCTCGAAGCGACCCGCCTTCGAGGCCGGTGTTATGGCTCTTCCGTTTGCTGGTATTCCGTTTGGTCTTTATCGCGGGGATCGTGCGGCTGCATTACGTGTTGCTTCACGGCATAACGGCTCTCGAGGTACCTTTCGTAAGCCAGCCGGTGCCAACGCTGCTGGGCTGGTACGCGGAGAGCACGCCTGCCTCATTCCGGATAGGACTCGGAGCGGTATTGCTAGCCAGCCAGCTTGTTGTCCCCTTCCTGGTGTTTATGCCCCGCCGTATTCGCGTGGCGGCATGCGGCGTATTGATCCTCCAACATCTGGCACTAATGGCTATCGGCCTTTATCTCATGACGGGGCTCATCACGATAACCGTCTGCATTACCTTGCTCGACGACGCTTTCTGGCGGGGGCTACTTCCGCGTGCAAGCAAATGGATGCGGCGAAAGGGCGACGTGCCCGCATCCGCAACATCCCCCCTGCGAAGTTTCGCGGTGGGCATGGCTGCCGTCCCTATTGTGACCCTGTCAGCGATGCAACTCATGACCCCCTTCTGGGGTTCAAACCACTGGCCCGAAAGGGCGCGCACGGTTGCGGCCCTGCTCGAGCCATTTCACATCGTCAACACTTACGAAACGTTCGCGTTAGCCCCTGAAAAACGGCCCGAAATCATCATCGAAGGCAGCATGGACGGCCTACACTGGAAACCATACGAGTTCCGGGCCAAAACCGGGGATACACAAGAGGCACCCCTCTGGATTCAACCCGGGCTGTCGAGGTTGGATACGCGGATGCGGCTCGCCGCCATGACAAACGTTTCGGAAAACCCGTGGATCATCACGCTTATGTCACGCCTCCTCGACGGATCGCCGGAAGTGCTCGCCCTGCTCGGAAAGAACCCATTCCCAACAGCACCGCCGCGGCACATTCGCGCCGTACGGTACGTGTATACCTTCAATGACGCACAGACCGCTTACCGGGAAGGCACTTGGTGGCACCGCGAAGCCATCGGCCTTTACTGTCCGCGGATGTCGCGTCCCGTTCACTTCGAGCGGGCAAAAGACCGTCCGTCCACCGGAGCCTATATTCAGTTGGCTTCGAGTACCTGAAGGGGGACATTCCAACCCTCGATTTTCACCACGGGCTCGGCTCCGTTCAGTTCGCTTTCGTTGAATACCGTTTTGACGTTGCGCTCCATACCCGGCAAGAGACTTACAAGGTTTTGATCCCAGTAACAGGGGGCCACCTCTTCGCCGCCGGGTCCTTTGTGTACGGCGAGACGAATCGCAAAGGCCAAGTCTTCCGAGGAATTACCCAGCGTTACCTCGACAACACGCTCGGGACCCTTTTTGCGGCTGCCGGCCTTGGCCTCGACGGCTACCTGTGGCAATTCGCGCAACCCCGTCAGGTCGGCCCAGGAATCACGGTTCACGGTGAACCCGCCCGGGCCTCCATAGCCGGGTTTGCTGGGAGTTTCGGGCACGGTCGACAACCAATACAAGTTGTCCGTGATCAAGGCCCCGGAATCGTTACGCAGTTCGAGATACAAGAAATAGGTCTTACTGAGACCCTTCGGCCAGGCAAGCGTAAAAGCCTTCGTCGTGCCATCGGCTGTCACATCCACAACGGCCTCGTGCTCGCCTTTAACCGTCATGTCAAGATTCAGCACGCGCGCGGTGACGTGAAGACCGTCGAAATGCTCGTACAGGCTATTGACTACGTACACCGAGTCGTCGTCATAGGAGTATTGGACGTGCAGCTCCTCGCAGGCCTTCTTCGCACCGTAGTAGGCCCCCGAGGGGATCAGATACCAGTCGACATACTGCCACGTCATGACCGCCGGCCACGCGGCGTCGTATTTCCAGGTGGTGATGCCTTTCGCGCTGTACTTATTGCGCCCATAGGCTTCGTACATGCCGCGCGCGCTTTCGTAATTCATGACTTGACCGATGCGGCAGAATTCCTGAATGCCCGCCGGTTCTCCGTAGCGCTTCTTCATGGCTTTGAGGGCCGCATTGAAATACTCGCCGCCCTGAATAACGGTATGAAACGACAACGCTTCGGTCCACAACGGCCATTGCTGCTTGGGAGGAATCATGCGGGTCACGCTTTCGTACGGAGCGATGATGCCGCCGATGCCGCCGGACTGGGCAAATCCCCACGCGCCGTCCTCCTTGCCCCGGTAGTACTGGGCCGGGCCGGCATACGTCCACAATTCGCGCGTACCGGTGCGGGTGCCGCCGGTTTGGAAGCGGTCGTCAACGTCAAACGCCCCCGAGTGGGGCTGGTACGTACGATCGGGAGTGTAGCGATCGATAATTCCCCGGTAGGCCTCATCGAGGTTAGCGGTTGGAAACGTTTCGTCGTGGCCAAGGAAATGCACCAGGCTGGGGTGATTGCGAATGCGCAGAATGGTATCGCGCACGCAGTCGATAGCGAGTTGTTCGTCGGGGATGCTCCGTCCGAAAAGTTGCTGTGTGACCATCACGCCGTAGTGGTCACACATGTCATAAAACTCGTTGGTCTCGCGAATAGAAAAGCCTTCCGATCGGAGCATGTTCAGGTTTGCTTCCTTGGCGTAACGTACGAGGGCCTCATAGCGGCGGCTGTCGAGGCGCAGGAGCATATCGCAGGTCATCCACGCGCCGCCGCGAATCAGCACGCGCCGCCCGTTGATCCTATAGCCGCGCCAGCCTTCTTCATCGATGTAGGTGGTCACCTCCCGTATGCCGAAGGGCACCACAACTTGATCGGACACTTCGCCGTCGACCTCAACGATCAGCGTCAACTCGTACATTTCCTGCGGCCCGAGTGGGTTGGGCCACCACACACGCGGCTGTTCAAGCACGAGCTCTTCGAATTCCACGGGAGAGAACAATACATCCGCGGCCTCCCCCTGTTTGAGACGAATCTCTTTTATAAACGTCCGCGACTCGATAGCGCCCCGCACCACGACCGACGCGGGGGCATCGGACACGTTCATAATTTGGGTCGACACAGCCAGCCGCGCGTGGTCGAGTTCCGGAATGTCGAGGTCGACATCCACATAAGGGTGCTTGATGCGCGCCGCGCCACTCACCGTCAAATAAACGTCTTCCCAGATGCCCATGTTGAGATCGGGAGGCTGCGGATTATGGTCGTCCCATCCGGTCGTGGCCTGGACCTGCTTGGTGCGGTATTCCTGGTCCGGCAACAATCCGGGCGGAATAATCTCGACGGCTAGGCAGTTGGTTTCGCCCGGCTTGACAAGCCCATCGACATCGAACTCGAACCGCCGGAACATGCCCTCGACGACATCTTTGTCAGCAATTTTGCTTCCATTCAACCAGACATTGGCCTGGTAATTGATTCCATCGAGATGCAGCGTGAAATGGCGGGACTCGGCTTTTTTCGGGACGGAGAACTCGGTGCGGTACCACCAACTCGGCCGAAAGGGGCTGTCGTCGGGCATGCGCAGCCAGCGCCCCTCCTGAAATCCCGGGATGGACTTGAGATTCAGCCCGTAATAAGGATCCGGGTAAACGCCGTTGGCAACCAGAGCCGCGAGTACCGTCGTGGGCGCCGTAGCCGGGTACCAGTCCTCAACATCCAGCCCCGGCGAAGCTATCGTGGCGGCGTCCTGGCCGACCTTCGCCGAAGATTGAATATGCCAGATATCCTGCAGGCTGATAATTTCTGCACTTGCTCCGAAAGTCGCGGCTATTGCAAGCGCAACGATTCCAATGCTACGGTTTCTCATCGATTCCTCCCTTTGCATCTTCGGAAAAGCGCAATGCTTGCCGCACGGCGACCCCGATGGCCTCGCCGCGCAGATGTTGCGCAACCAATCTCCCATCCGGTCCAATCAATACGATAGCAGGAATACCCTCGATTCCCCACATGGACGTAATATCGAAACCTGGGAGCTCCGCGGCAAATATCTGAGGCCAGGAGAGCTTCTCCTTCTCGATATAGGCCGCAAAGGCGTCTTTATCCGAGTCGAGACTGATGCCGAGCATGGCAAACTGGGGATCGCCTCCGAATTCCTCATAGATTCTCTTGAGATACGACGACTCCCCGCGACAGGGTCCGCACCACGTCGCCCACACATCAACCAGCAGAAACCGGCCCGCGTAATCGCCGAGCGCAACAGGCGTGCCGTCCAACAACTGCGCTTCGAACGCCGGCACCGGTTCTTCGGCCTCCAGCGTGACTCGCTCGGGAACTATCATCTTGCCCAAATCCAACTCCTCGGGCGGCTCCCCGTCATCAGGTGCGGCGACCTCAAATTCTACCTCGAGCCGGTCGAAGTCGGTACGTCCCTCCTCTGTGGACGAGGCCCGGGGGAGATTCACCGCCGCGACATAGGCGCCGGGCGGCACATCGGGAAAACGGAAGGCGCCATCGGCTCGAATTACGGCATAAGCCTGGAACACGGGCGTTCCGCATCCGCCACTGGAAGGAATCTGCCGAAGGATGCACGGGACGGGCTGCTCCGGTGTGGGGCCAACTTGTTCGGGTACTGGGACCGTCCCCGTGACAACCTGGCCCGTACCGCCGATATGCGCCTCTGCGGCCGGTTCCGACCGCAACACAAGCCCTTCAACGGGCCACTGAAACGCCGAGCCGTCCGGCATGACAAAATCAAACATCGCGCAACATTCGATGGGAGGAAGCCGGTCAATTTCGAAATGGCCTTGTGGGCCCGTCTTATCCTGGTACTCGAAAAAGGGGATTCTCTCGCCGCCTTCTTTCAGGTACAAAACCATTCTGAAGGACTGGTTGCTCAGGATTTGGTCGCCATATTGAGCCTGACCCCGGAGAACGCCCCACGGCTCGACCCTAATGTCTGTGCCGGTTGTCCATTCGTCGCTCGATACTAAAGCGCACCCGCTGTCGGAGATTATAACCAGAGAAAACGGCGGCAATTCGGGGGACAACTCGAAAAGGCCCTCGGGGCCCGTCTCGGTGGCGGCACCGAAGAACTCGCTTGCCAGATACCCATTGCGCAAGTACAGGCCCTCGGACGGAGTGCACAGATACACGGAAGCGCCTTCCAGCGGTCCCCTTTCCGCCTCGACAACCCGCCCTTTCAACGGAGCCGCCGGCATAAGACGGGCGGTGAGTTCGAATTGGTCTTTGTCCGAAGGAATTCCCTTAGAAATCCAGGGAGCTTTTCCGAGAGCTGTGATTTTGAGAAAGTGCGTCATTTCTTCATTGCGCGGCAAGGTGAAGCTGAAGGCACCTTCGGCGCCCTCGAAGCGCCAGGAATACAGCCATTGAATATCCTCCCGCTCTTGATACCGGATACCCGGAATAACCTCGAAGACCGCCACCGGAACATCGCCACTTTGCTCCAACACACGCCCGCGAATGCGGATGGCCGAGCCGATACGGATCGTATACATCTCTTCCTTCACCCGCGGAATCTTGAGTGTGGCAGGTTGTGCGCCCACGGCTTCCGCCACTAAACTGATTCCCTCGCTGGGCGCATTTGGCCATACTGCTTCACCCGCTTCATCCGCAAAGGTCTGCCAATCGAGCAAACCTTCTATGCCACGCCACGCATCAACGGTAATCCAGGCTCCCGGCAACCGTTCGCCGGCGGCATCCACGACGCGCAACCGAAGCGGGACACCTTCCCCGACCGTGAACATGTGGCACGGTCCCCCTATACGCACATCGCCGTGCTCGAGCAGCGGCGCCCAACCCGGCGCACGCACCACAAATGTGCTGTTTCCGGGCTCGCATCCGGTCACCCGGAAACGCCCCCACCCATCGGTCTTGGCCAAGCGCGCGGTTCGCCACGAGGCATTCGTCGTCCACACGGCCACGCTCGCCCCCGCGATCGGCTCGCCATCAGGCCCAACCACGCCGCCATAAACGGTGCACCGTTCCTCGAGCACAATACGGTCGCTTGAATCCCGTAACGCCTCGATAGGCCGTTCACCCGGGCCATACCGAAAATTCTGTTGCACTCCCGAATCTTCCACTTCAACCCTCAGATTCACCGCGGTCAAAGCGGCGGGCACAATCCCACATTGCCAAGTGCCGTCTTCATCCGTCCGCTCGGTATGGTCGCGCACCAGCACCTGTTTACCGTCTTCTTCAGTTACCGGCAGAGTTATACGCACTAGCGCATTGGGCACAGGTTCTTCTTGTGAATTCAGAATGACGCCGCCAATTGCGGTGCCGGGCTCCAAAAATACCGTGTGGTCATCTGGAATGGCACGGGAACCGACCCGCCACTCGACAGCAATGGGTACGTAGCCCTCCGCATTGAAGGTCAGAGCCACTAGCGAGCGCGGCCCGCCTTCCGGAAAGGAGATGCGGCATACACCGTGGTCATCCGTCACGTAATACGCCAGGGTGGTGTCGACGGTGGCCGCTACCTTCACACGCGTCACCGGAGCACGCGTCGCCTCATCCAGACAAGTCAGCGTCAGAGATTCCGCCGCACTCCCGGCCGCCGCGTCCATCGCGACGGCAGCCAAGAGGAAGCCCGCCATCAAAAACCGTAATGCCGCCCCGTATACTCTCATGCGCCTCGCCCCCTCA
>JAWODE010000534.1:0-3218 GCA_046483455.1 Candidatus Hydrogenedentota bacterium
CTGATGTTCAGCATCTTTGCCTGGCGGACCAGCGCCGGGACGGACTCTTCTTCAAATTCAGCAACCGCGGATTTTTTCAGAGAGCCCTGGGCGAGATCGGTAACGAAATATCCTCTGCCACAATACGAGGTCGGTTTTCTCGGGTCTCCGTGGTGCCGGCGCCTCAGCTTCGTCCGGCGCGCTGGTGTCCACCACTTCCGCCGTCTTGATGTCGTCGGACGCGGGCAGTTTCTCAAGCGCCCCGAACAGTGCCGCAAGAACCGTATAAAGAATGGCTGTCAGGAACCACACCGGAAGAAAGAGGAAAAACAGGTGCAGGGTGCCGGTCCAGTTCAGGAAGAACGCTACTGCGATCGACACGCCCCAACTGATAAGCGCGGGCCAGCTCACGAATAGTTTCTTGCGCGAGACCCAATACCGCGTGAAACCAATGCGCGGGAAAATCCAATGCTCCACAAACACAATGGCCCCGACCGGTACCAGCAAGAGACCGTATAGCCCCACAAAATTCAGCAGCTTAGTAAATACAAAGGGGAAGCAGGCGATAATGGTGGTCGCAAGGCCGGTAAACAGGGTCACGAGCCAGCGCGGCCAACCGGGCGTCACGCCCTGGAAGGCCAGGCCCGCCCGGTACAACGTCGGGTTCGAGGTCGTCCACCCTGCGATAACCACCGCCAGAATGCCCGTAACGCCCAAGGCCTGCCACGCGACCCCACCGGCATCGAGCTCGAGCATGCTTACCTGCAGCAGGCGCGCCGTGCCTGCGCCCATGATACCGGCAAAAATCCACGCGAGGTAATGCCCGAAAAACATTCCAAATGCGGAATACAGACCATAAGACCAGTGCTTCGCATAGCGGAACAGGGCCATATCCGAAAGGCCTCCATGCATGGCGAGATTGCATATCCACGCAAACGCGGTGATTTGCCAGAACGACAGGCCCGGCTCGCCATTGGGCGTCTCTCCCGTCCAGATAAACTCGCTTGCAGCCGTCCAGAACTGGCTCCAACTCGAGATGCTCTCGAAACCGGCCTGCGACGCCAGGGCGGGCAACATGGCCACGGCCCCGCCCATGAACATGAGAAACATCCACGGCGAACACACCGACCCAAACTGGGCTACCCGCTTGAATCCCAGGATTGCCAGCGTGGTTACCACGGCCCCCACCAGTAGCACCACCACGACAAATCCGGCGCTTTCCGGATACCAATGGACCTGCGGAGGAATGTTAAACGGAATACGCACCGCCGAGGCCGATACCGTGATCATGCACCCTGCCAGAATGCAGAAGAGCACTGCATTCAGCACGTTGTACACCGCCGTCGTCGCCGGTCCGGCGATCTTGCGCAGATACCAATACAGGGTCAGGCGCGTCTGCGTCGCAATGGGCGCACACACGAATGTCCAGGTCAGTACCGCAAGCAGATTCCCGAGAGCGAGCCCCAGAAATACATTCATAGGGCTTGCGCCCCAGCTTACGAACGATGCGCCGATAACAAACTCCGTGCCAGCAACGTGTTCGCCAGCCAGTAATCCCGCAAAATGCTTCCCCGGCTGCAATTTATCGTCGGATACGGGCTCGCGGTCGAATTCGTATAGCTTGTCGAGACCCGAAACGCCTCCTACATGTTCTTCGTTCGACATGGCCGAACCATCTCCTTGTTTTTGTTTCCCCAGAGAATGGGATGGTCACTCGCGAGGAGGACACCTTCGCCTCTTGGGACAAGACGCAATCCGGTCCCCCAACCCAACATTGAAAGCCGGACGCCAGTGTACTCCAACAATCCGCTTCTTCACAAGCGGCGGGCAGCAATTGGCAGCTCAAGAATCCCTACTTTGAAAAAGGGACGCTCACGAAGACCGCTCTCCCCTTCGCCAACGATAGGGGAACTGCATCCCGAAGTCGGGGCGCAAACACCACAAACAGTCCAGACACAACGGCCAGAAACTGGCCCGTCTTAGCCCAGATATTTCACAGCTTTCAACTGGTCAGCATCCGAGCCTTACACAAACAGCTCTGCATCAACGTATTACGGTTTTCAAACCTCTTAGCCTGCTGTGAAATATCCCAAACAGTCTGTGTGCGGAAAAACATATGCTTTGTTCACAACCCAAGTCTGCGCATTTCGCACCAACGCAGACACGCCTGCGGTGGTGAGAAATGCGGGTTAGCCTTTCAGGCCGCTCATGGCGATTCCCTGGATAAAGGTCCGTTGGGTGAAGAAAAACAAAATGATAATCGGGGCTACAACAAGACTCGACGCCGCCATGAGCAGATTCCAAGGCGTGCCGCCTTGGCGGCTCTGGAAGAATTGTAGTCCCAGGGCCAAGGTAAAGGTGTCCTGTTCGATAAGGTAAATGAGCGGTCCGAGGAAATCGTTCCAGCAATACATGAAGTGAAACAGGGCCACAACCGCCAGTGCGGGGCGCGACAGGGGCAGCACCACGCGCCGGTAGATGCCGAATTCGGAGCATCCGTCGATGCGCGCCGCGTCGTCGAAATCCCGCGGGATGGTTAGGAAAAACTGACGCAGCAGAAAGACGTTGAACGCGCTTGCTCCGAACCATGCGGGCACCCACAACGGCCGGAAAGTGCCGATCCAATGCAATTCCCGGAACACAGCATACAACGGCACCATCGTCACCGGGAAGGGCACCATCATGGTCGCCAGAAGCACCAGAAACATGGCATCACGGCCTTTCCACTCGATGCGCGCAAATCCGTAGGCCACAATCGAGCTGCTAAGCACCGTCCCGAGGGTGCCGAGGACCGCGATCGTGAGGGTATTGCGTGCGTAGGTGAAAAACGGGATGTAGGTAACCGCCTCCCGGAAGTTTTCCCACTGGACCGGGTCGGGAATCCATCGTGGCGGCATGATCATGGTTTGCTCGATGGGCTTAAGGGCCGTCGAAATCATCCAGACCAGCGGAAACAGAAAAAGGGCGCTTCCGGCAAGCAGCAGGGCGTGAATCAAGAGTGTCCGCGGCCACACCAATTGATTCGCATGCGAGCCCGACCGTTTCTTACGGCGTTTTTGCTGAACCGGCGCCAAGTTTCGGCTGTCAAGCATAGTGTACTCTTCCGCGCGACAAGCGATACACGAACAGTGTCAAGCCCATGATGATGAGAAATAGAATCCATGCCATGGCGCACGCATACCCCATGCGCAGGTAGCGGAATGCGCAGTTGTACAGGTACATCGTGTAAAACGTAGTCG
>JAWODE010000695.1:0-12168 GCA_046483455.1 Candidatus Hydrogenedentota bacterium
TGGTTCATCGATGCCTTGCCCACTGGTTCCGGGGTCCAGACACGCAAGTAGGAGCGTGACAAACCGATCTTCTTCGGTTTCCTTAACAAGCACCGAATTGGCTAGGGTAAGGATTTCCGCCACGTCCCAGTGGGATTCCACCAGAAGCCGCAACATCACGTGGGTCGAGGCCATGATCAGAGCCGGCCCGAACCCGTGGCCCGCCACATCGCCGATCACGACTCCCACCTGGCCATTTCCGATGGGCAGATAATCAAAGTAGTCGCCGGCGGCGAACTCGGCCGGATGAACCCGCCCGGCCACGTCGAAGCCGGGCAATATCGGGGCGGCCGCGGGTAGGAACCTTTCCTGGTAACGGTTCACGGGCAAGAGACCAATATCCACGGACGTTCGGACTTCCGTTGCACAGCTTGAAAAAGGGCTTTGCCGGGTGCAAATGCCACGGGCTTGTCCCGTGGTCCGTTACGTTCCACGCTACCGACGTCAAGTGGGACGCCTGCATCCGCTCCGCCGTTCAACGCATCGCCCTGCCTCATCAGCCCACGTCATCTTGTCGACGGCGAGCATCCTCGCCCCATCCCAAGCTCTAGCCCAAAAAAACAGCTGAAAATCAGAGTGCCTGCAACTCCGCCCAACTCCGTTTCGGTGGTTTCCGCCGTGGCCGTCTATCCACCCATCGATTTTCGCGCCGCGGAGCTCGCGGCCCCTGTGGCCGTCTATAGCAGGATGAAGCCAGACACGATATATGCGATGTAAAAAATAACCAGCACGTAAGCATGCTTGTACTTGAACCAACCCTTGTTTAACGCGACGAGCGAGATCATCGCCAAGACGGGCAAACACCAAAGATAGACCGGAAAAAGAAACTGCATCCTTCCGGTCGTGTAAACATTCATAGGCTCGCCCAGCTTAATGGCGCGGAAACCGGCAAACGCTAGATCGATGACGTTCGACCCAAACAGCATGCCGAGCAGCGCACTCTTGTTGTTCGAAATGGCGTACCTATAAGACATCATGAATTCTGGAAAGCTACTTACGTAGGAGGTGAACATAATGAGAACACCTCCCACCGAGATCACTCCAACCGTAGCCATGTTGAACGTCGCGCCCATGCTTTCCCGCACGAAGACAATGAGGCCGAAAACCAGAAAAGCGTAAATGAACCCGTTGCCCAGAAGGTCGCGAAGCCAAGTAAACGGAGAAGAGGGAACAGGTGCTTCCTCCTCCTCGTCCCCGTCTTCATCTTCTTCCGGGAGCTCCGGCTCCAACCCGGCCGCCACGCGCCGTTTGTGGCGTTCCCGAAGAACGGACGGGAGAAAGAACTGAGAAATGATGAACGCGATGCCAATACCCGCAAGCACCCATGATTGCCATACGTTGAGCGTGTGCCCGATGATCTCTCGTCCGTTGTCCAACGTAATGACGTGGGAGCTCGTCTGGATGAACAGGCATAGGCACCCCGATGACACAATATAGAATGAAAGCCCCCCGATGACGCTTGGTTCCACGACCACCTTGTCCTCGCCATCGATATAGTTCTTTGCCATCATGAAAATCATGGCAACGCAGCCAATGCCGAGAAGGTTATCCATGGCTGAGAAACACATATTCAGCATCCCGGCGCTGCCCCTTTCTCCGAGGCCGAGTACATTCCAGCTTGAACTGGCTTCGATGTACGCCGATGCTGCCAGTACGGCCATCACGATTTCGGGACCCGACGTGGCCAAAGCCTGAAATGTTGAGGCAATCACGTCGTCGGGCAAGTGAAGGGACTTGCCGATACGACCGCCGACCTGTTCCAGTGGGTCCGACGTGATGAAAAGCAAGTAACATGCGGCTGCCATAACGAAAACACCAAAAATGACCAGAATACCGCCGGTGATAATGTACCAAGCGAGCAGCGCGGCCAATGCAAACGCAGCCAGTTTAGTTATAACCTTGATCATGGAATTGTTCTCCCCAGTTGCATTGTTGTAACAGCTAGCCGATTTTCGATCAGCGGTTTATAGGAGATGTCCGGCGCTTGCCCAACTATCGCAAGTACGATGTCGATCCTGAACCACCTCTGACTGAATGCCCCCCTCGGAAACGGGAAACGGCGACAGCCAACCGCCCACTGCAAGGCTCTGCTTCATGTTCACCGAACTCGACTTGGCTGTTTAACAGCCCGTAACAAAACCGAGCTCTCGCTTCCAAAACTCCTTGGATTACGGGATGCCAGCTCATTCCGTGCAAGGGAAGGATTTTACGATCCCCATGCATCCCCCAGACCATTGATCTTCCGCCTGGACAATTTCTTAGGCGTGGGGTTCGGCTCCTGCTGCTTCGACTTGGGGGCTTTGTCGGCAGATTTCTTCGCCAATTTGCCAGTATTTGGTGAAGCGGGTTCCGTCTGCTCATTGGCGGCTGAAGGTTCCGGCGAGCTTGGTGGCTGTTGCGCTGTCGGGGGAGGTGCGGCTGTTTGACTTTCGGTTTCCGAACGTTTTGAATCCTCGGGCGGTGTGCCAGCGGACTGAGAGCCGAAGACGCCCCCCATTGGGATACTGCTCGTTCTGGTGGATGGTTGGCTTGTGGTGGCCGGTTTAGCCGGGCCGTTTTGCTGTGCAGTCGTCTTCTGTTTGAAGGCGCTCTTTGCTGGGTCGGGCACGACGGCAGGTTTCTTCCTTGGGGGGGCAGAAGGTGGACGCACCGGGATCTTCGTGGATGCGACGGGCTGAGAACTGCGGCTCTCAGGCCCAGGTTGAGGCGGTGTCTGAACCGGTTCGCTCTCGGATTCCGGTTCTGGCCTGGTTTCGATGACAACTGGCTTCTGCGATTGCTGGGACGGACTTTGAGGTGATGAAGGGGGGGACGACTGAGACGAAGGCGGCTGGGCTGGTGGTTGTGTGGCCCCGGTCGAGGCCGCCGGCTGGGGGGAAGACGCCGGAGCTGCTGCCTGTGAAACAGGCGTTGACCTCACATCTTCGGGTTCCCATACCACCTGCCCGGCCCCTTCTGTCCCTTCGTCCGGTTTGCGGGCGACATGTCCATCCACGCGAATGCGGCGGGTGAGAAAAGCTGTCTGCAATAGCATGCTTCCCAGCAGTCGCGTGCCTGGAGAGATTGGGTCAATTTTGAGAGTAAGGGCTGCTACCCCGGAACTCCGGATGTTTTCCGGGGTGATGTTCAAGCCTGCTATTTCTGATTTTAGGCGGCAGGGGATGGGGACTGCGAGCCTCAGAGTGAACTCGTGTGGCTGATTCGCCTTGATGGTCCCAATATGAACGGACCTCGGGTAACGCCAAGTGCCCTCTTCCTCCGGGACGCCGATGACGTCGCCCCGCACAACAACATCGTTGAGCGCAACGTGAACACCCGGCTTAACCGCCAAGGCGCACGTCTCGTCATCGCTCAGCTTCTTCTCGTTTCCCGTGACCTCAATCTCGATATTGGTGAGGGTCACGCCATCTGTCTGTACGAAAACAACAGGACCCTTCTTGCTCCATATAGACCGTCCCCGCCCATTAATGGTGATTGGCCGGGCAATAACGACCGGCCCTCCATATTCGCCTCGGGACATGTCGAGAGTCAGCATACCGCCTCGACTCACCGCATCGATCTGTTCTTGAAGTCCACCACTCATTGTGTTTGCAGCGCTCGCTCCCACACTTGCGGGCGTTTGACTCACGACGCTTCCAGAACTGTTGCTATCGGTCTTTGTCTGGCCGGAAGAGTGCTTGCCGCCGCTTCCCCTACCTTTTCCTCCGAGCAAATCGCGTAAGCCCATCTGTCGAACCCCAACTTTTCAATCTATGGAATCATCCGGACCGTTACCAGACGCCCCTTTTCGGCTTTCGAGAGTAGAATCTCATCTCCATCCTTAAGCGCACACGCTTGCTCTCTTGGGACCGGGTTGCCCGAAGGTGACACCATGGAGTCAAGCCCCCGGTTGATGAGAATCCATTGGCCTTGATAAAATTGAACGTCGGCCAACCCGGTGGGATCCGCGTTCTCATCCATGCGCTTGTTGGAAAAAGCGTGCCACTCGTGCAGGATTCTCTGGTCCCATGCAACAAGACAGTGGTTCTCAGGGCGAAACTGGCCTTGTCGTGGAGCATAGTGGAAGTCGAGCACGGGCATCTGGCTCTTTACCTTCCATCCACACCAGGGACAAACGGGTTTCTGCCCGTCGATGTAGACAAACCACTTCTCCGAGCACGATCCATTCCCACAGCGGATCAGCAGATCCTGAGTTCTGCAAAGCGCATCGATCCAGGCGGGTGCCACGGTGCGCTTCCTTGGGTCATGGAGACCGTCCACGAAGGTCTTCATGCAGCATTTCGAGAGATGCGGCCCCAGGGCGTCAAGTGTAACCTTCAGCTCGAATCGCCACGCTGGGTCTCTTGCTTTGCGCCCAGGGCGGTTGGAATCGTCCTGCGGATGCTCGATAAAGAGAGCCTTTTCGCCCATGGAAAGGCGTTCGTCTTCTTCTGCGGAAGCGGTGCTGTTTACTTTGGGGCCACGTAGTGGATGTCGGCGGAGAAGGTATTCGTAGATCAGGACGGCAAGGGCATGTAAATCAGTCCAATTAGAGGGCAGAACCCGTTGTGGATGCCCCATGGGCAGCGTAATGCCCGCCACGACCTCTGGCGCTATGTATCCCGGAGTGCCCAGGACATCGGGGGCGAATTTCTGGGGAACAACCAGGGAGTCGATATCGATAACCGAGCAGATTCCTAATTTCGGGTCAACGAGAACATTCTTGTTCGACAGGTCGGAATGCGCGAGCCCCGTCATATGCATTTTGGCAACAGCGCGTGCCATTCGAGTACAAAGGTTGAGGTAGCCAAGCCAATCGCCCACGTCTTCAGGGGGAATGAGTTTGCGAAGCTTGGGGCTGGTAAACCACTTGCCTTCCTTGTCCTTGCCCGCAAATCGTCCGTTGGAAAAGAAAAAATTCGGCTGATATACGGGCGTCATGACGCCAAGACGCGGCTGGGTGATAATCGCAGTCGGCCAACAGAAAAGCTTCTTGAAATAATCGGCCGACCTCTGGCTTGGTGCGGCGCCACCATCCGTCCGAAGTACCGTCGGGTTGAAGCGGCCAATGATGCTCTCCAGCCGCGCAATACGGTTGGGGTCAGCTCCAGTGTTCTGGTCCTTAAAGAAACAGAGCGCCGAGCTCTTGTCGGGCGTGAAATAAACGACTTTCATGCCCCCTTCAGGCGGGTCGTCTTTGTGGACGTATTCAGCAGTCCGTCCATCCTTCAATGTTGCCCTTACAGTGTTCAATGCTCCTAGCTCCGATACAGAAGAACCAGTGTGCGGTCGTCCGATGACCCCTTCTTTTCATATTTCAGCCAGTCCTGGAGAGCCTCCCCATCCCGGGGATTGGGGATCACGCTGTGCATGACTCCCCGCACCGGATCCCCATCAACGGTCTGCAATCCTTCAATTGGGTCGCCGTTGAAGAGTTGCACAAGGCGTTTATCCTCCGGGAAAAAATCGTCCGCGACTCCGTCACACATGACGCCGATGCACTGGACATCCGTTTTGAGGGTGAATCTCACACGGTGGTCAAATGGCTTTTGCAGCAGAGGTTTCTTGTTCATGGGAGAATTCACAAAGATGGTCTCGCCGGCATACTCACCATAATCGGGATCTCCCATGACGGTGCAGTCCCCGCTCTTGGTGTAGACAGCTATCGATCCATCGCCAACCTGTATTGTGCCAATGAGGTGTGCCTTTTTCCACGGGGCTACAACAGCCACGAGAAGGGTGGCAGAAAGATCGCCTGGAGCACACTTCCGCGTGTCTGCCTCACGCAGAATGCCATCTCTGGCTTCGCATGCTGCAAGAACCAAGTAGGCCTTGATCCTGTTGAGATCACTCCGCGTGGGGTTGTCATCTCTGCTCTTCTCGAGTTTCATCCCCGACAGGCAGTCTTTCAGTATCTGCACGCTGCCGTCGCAAGCTATTGTTGAGCCAATACGAGAGAGAGAAGCGGACCCCGCGCCGTCGGAAACGGCTATAACGGTCCAATCGTCAACCGCGTCCGCTGCATATGAATCGTCTCGCCATAGTGCCTTGTGTGCATGCAATTTCCCGCGCACGCTTGCTGCGATGATTCGCCATTCCTTGTCGCGCATCCATATTTCGTGGACCTCATGCTCAACCGGATCGTTCTGGTCCTCCGGGTCCAGCACCTTCCAACGAGGCTTGGGAATTGCAATTGTGACTTGGGCAGTGGCAGAGAGGGCGCCGGCCCTGGCAATGACGGCATACTTGCCGGCGGCGGTTCCGGCGGCGTACACGCCCTTCTCGTCAATCTCGCCGCCCTGCGCTGTCCATTCCGCGTTGGCCACTTTGACTAGAGCATCTTCGTTCGTTTGTGCTTTGACCTGAAAACCGACGGTTTCGCCGGCCTTCACTTCGGCGACCGGCGGCTCGATCAATAGACTCTTGAGCGTGCTTTCATCAACTTCTGAAGTCTCCGCGCCGCTCTCCGTCTGATCTTCGTTATCCTTAGCACGTTCCCGCTGCTCCGCAGCAGGCTGAAACCTAGGTTGCGACCGCGGCTCTGGGGCACCGGCACCGACATCCTGCTTGGACGGTGCATCTGTTGCCTCGTTCGTACTCTTCAGAGGGAACCGATTCCGGCGTGCCGCGTCTTCTTGCTGCTTCGGCCTTTCCGGGCGTTCGCCATTCTCTGTCGTCACCTCAACCTCTCTTTCTCAGTCTCAAGTCCATATCCGCCGCGCGCCGTTACGGCACCAACATCACGCCCTGTGGCGGAGGCGGAAGCTCCTCGACCTTTTTGGAGCCTGATCCCACACTATGGCTTCTTTCCGTAACCGAAACCGTTACCCATTGCATGAAAGCCGCGAGCGTTCCCGGCTGAGTGTCGTGAAGTCTGATGGCGTGGTGCCCGAGGCGTTTCAGAATGACATCATCAACCTCCGGGCCAGCGCCACATGCAACGACGACCGCAAGACCGGACGCACGGAAATCATCAACCGGGTCTTCCCAGTCGTCCGTCGGCTCGCCATCCGTGAACACAAACACCATGGGTTTCCAATCCCCCTTCTGATCCCGAGTGGTCTGACGGACTTCGTCGTGGATGCGTTCGGACAGCAGCTGCACGGCCTCGCCGAGGGCCGTTGTGCCAGACGCGTCCAAGTCCGGGACATCGATTTCCGCCAGGTCTGTCAGGGGCGCAACCAACTCCGCCGCACTACTGAAGGCAATCACGCTGACCCAGACAGTATCAAGCGCCTGCGGATCACTCCGGAGCTCCCCGATAAGACCTCGGAGCCCCATCTCC
This sequence comes from Candidatus Hydrogenedentota bacterium, assembly GCA_046483455.1. Taxonomy (GTDB): domain Bacteria; phylum Hydrogenedentota; class Hydrogenedentia; order Hydrogenedentales; family SLHB01; genus UBA2224. The sequence goes on from JAWODE010000695.1 coordinate 7,304, forward strand.
ATCGCGGAGATGGGTTCTCCGGCCATTGAGGCGGAGCAATCCAAGAGCAGGTAGACGGGTAACCGCCTCATGCTTGCCGTTTGCTCCAATTCCATCACGTCTCCTCGGTAGTCTTTGACGATAATGCTCTCACGGAACAATGACGATGCCCTGGTCCGTCGGCGGCGGCGGGAGAGCCACGGCTGCCTCACCTTGCGCGGAAACGCTTGCACTTGTCGTGGAAATCGACGCGCTGACCCACTTCATGAAGGCACCCAATGTGCCGGGCGAGACATCCTGCAAGCGGACTACGGTTTCGGTGACGCGCTTCAGAACCGCGTCATCAGCATCGGGTCCCGCGGCGCAACCGATGATATTCCCGAGCCGCCGGCGTTTCACTTCGTCGGCGGCACTCTCCCAACTATCGGTAGGCATACCGTCGGTCATGATGAAGACAAGCGGCTTGTAGTCGCCCTTCTGGTCCGCAGTGGTCTTGCGCACCTCTCTGTCAACGCATTGCAGCAGCGTCTTCAGCGCCTCGCCCATTGCGGTGGTACCTCCGGCGTTCAGATTGGGCTCCTGAAAGGACCCGATCTCCGTCAGGGAGACCGGTTGTCTAGCGCTGCTGTCGAAACTGATCACGCTGAGCCAAGCGGTTTCAAGTGCTTGGGGATCGCCCTGCAAATCCGAAACGAGCGCGCGCAGCCCCATGCGCACCGCTTCAATCGGCTCCCCGCTCATCGAACCCGAACAGTCCAACACCATGTAGACCGGAAGCCTACGCACTCCCGCACTCACTTCGTCAGCCATCTTGCCATCCTTCCGCAGTTACTTGATATTCTGTGGATCACGGAACAATTTGGATTCCCTTGCCCTCTGGTAGAGCCGGAAGATTGACTGCTGCATCGCCTTGGGCGGAAACACTCGCACTCGTCGTGGAAATCGACGCGCTCACCCACTTCATGAACGCTCCCAGCGTGCCAGGCGAGGTGTCCTGAAGCCGAACGACAATCTCGGTGATCCTCTTCAGGACCGCCTCATCTGCTTGGGGGCCGGCGGCACACGCAATGATATTTCCCGGCTTCTGCTTCTTGAGATCGTCGGCTGGGCCCTGCCAACTGTCGGTAGGTTGTCCGTCGGTCATGAGAAACACGAGCGGTTTGTAGTCGCCTTTCTGGTTCTTTGTAGTCTTGCGGACCTCTTTCTTGATGCAGTCGGTGAGCACATTCATGGCCGCACCCAACGACGTTCCGCCGCCAGCGCTGATGGGCGCTTCCTGAAACGATGCAAGTTCGGTCAGGGGAACGGCCAGCTTTGCTTTACTCTCAAATGTGATGACGCTCAGCCACGCCGTTTCCAGGGCTTGGGGGTCGCCTTGCAAATCGGATACGAGCGCGCGTAACCCCATGCGTACGGCCTCGATTGGCTCCCCTGACATCGAACCCGAACAATCCAGAAGCAGATACACGGGAAGTCTTCTAACTCCTGCGGCGATTTCCTCACTCATTGCCGTATGTCCTCCTCGTTTGCTTTACGTACTGCAGCCACCCCTTCTTCTGGTACCCTTTCTTCACGCTGCCGGGAACATCTTCCTTCAGCTTCCTCGCGTAGTTCGGGCTCTTCCCGTAACAGTCTCGCATCGAACCGCTCGCATCCAAGGCCACGCCGCCCTGCCAGCCCTTTGCCTCGCTGCCTCGGGGTTCCATCAGAATGGTAAACCAGACGCCGGTCTTGCCCGGAAGCTTCCGGATATCAACTTCCCCGAATTCCTTGCAGACGATGTCGCTGGGAAGCTGATGACTCTTCACGTCCTCGGCTTTGCCGCAGCCAAACAAACGGTCAAAGAAACGCCATCGCCTTTTCTCCTGAACTCCGTGGCTACGCGTTTGCGACCACGGGTTGCCTGATTCGTTGGCTTCCGACTTCCAACTCAAAATACCGTGATGTGATTGGCATCGCGAACTGCACGCTTGCGGGAATACCGTCAGCGAACTTCTTCACGATGTTTCCTTGATCGTCGTAGATGTTGGCGGGCATCGAGGAAACCACGTCATCCACAAGCTCCACCATAATCTCGCTCAGTGCACGCATCTCTTGAGCAATCTTGTGATCCCATATATCCACGTCCGTACCGGTCTCAAGATCGTCAAGCTCCTCCATCTGGGCTTCGTCGATCTTGTCGCCGACACCGATCAAGACGCACTTGACGGGATTGCGACTTCCGCTTTCGATAGCCTTCGCCAACTCGGTGGTGACCTGTTTGACCTGTTCGAGGTCTTCGAGCCTTCCGTCCGTGATGAACACGAACATGGCATTCGCGGCCGTCGCGTAAGTATTACAGAAGTAATCCAGAGCAGGAGTCAGCTTCGTGCCGAGGCCGAAGGTCACCTTCTTCGGTCCGGAAATGTCCAAGCTCTTGCACTCGTCAGCGGAGAATTCTCCGACCACTTCATATGCGCCGCCGTCTCCGCAAGCCCAGTAGACGACAGCAGCCCGCCCGTTCGAGTCGAGTTCATGCGCCAAGTAGGCGATGAAATCACGTGCCAAGGGTTGCACGATATTCTCTGAGTACTTCAGAAAACCGCGATTGATGGCGTCCTTATAGGCTTGGGCCTGGAAGGACATAAACTTCTGCCCGTCATCCTCCCGATGCTCGATCCAGCCATTCCGTTCATATTCATCGAGAACATTCCGCGGAATGCCCTGACCAACGTAGGCCAGGTTGCGTCCGTACCAGTCCTTCATGGATGCACTGGCGTCAAGGGCAAGCCCCGTCTTCCATCCTTCAGCCTTCGCGCCTGAAAGCTCTTGGACCCAAATCGTGAACTCCACGTGCCGTTCGTTACCTTTCTCACCGACGTAGACTTTGCCCAGTTCTTTGGCCACCCTGTTACTGGGAAGAGTCTGCATATTGTGGCGAGCTGCCTGGCGTGTGCCAATACGCGCCTCCTCAGATGTATCTGCCATATTGCTCCTCCTGTGCGTGCCGAGCGCCGAGGCACCGCGTCACTAAGCCGACGGGGGTTAGAAAACTTCCGAGATATCCTGGGTGACTTCTCCTCTGGGTGTATGCACCATGAAGCATGTTTGCCCCGGCGGTAGGTCAAAACGGAACTTGCCGGGAAGGCCGTCTGGGAATGACTTGATCTCGTTCCCTTTGGCATCCAACACGGTGCCTGAGTCGGCAACCATCGTTTCCTCGCTGATGAGTTCGCCGAACAGAACCCCGAGGATATCGGATTCGTCTTGCATGCTTGCAGCTACGCCGTGCGACCAGATGTCAACGTCTTCCTTCAGGTCCGTCTCTTCGAACATGTCGTCGAAACGCTCAAGCTGACCTTCGTCGACTTCTTCTCCAATACCAATCAACACGAGCTTGAACTTCTCTGTCTTCTTCTCGGCAACAAGCCGCTTGCCCAAGTCCATGCAGTAGTCCACGGCCGCCTCCTCGTCTTCGATGATGCCATCCGTGATGATCACACCCATGGCGGCTTCGACTTTGTCGAAGACGTTGTCAACGATATACTTGATTGGCGGCAGTATCTTCGTGCCGGTGCCCCAGTTGTTTTTCTTGGGGCCCCGAATGCTCGCCGAGTGACAGCCCGACTGGTCAAACTCTCCGATTTCCTCGATCTCCTCGCCCCCCGCCCCAATCGCCCAGTACAACATGGAGACTTTCTGGTTCTTCGTAACCCCGCACAGGATTTCCCCAACCTTACGAGAGACTATCTCCACATAGTTCGGGTCACCGCCAAAAGGCCCGGCAATCCCAAACATCTTCTTGATCGATCGGGAGGCATCGAGTGCCAGCACCGCCCTGGATTCAGCCTCCCCCCATAGAACGTCGGGGTCTGGCATGAAGCACACGACAACTTCATTACTGGCGCTCCTGTTCGGCATGGGGACGTTGACGTCCGCCAACGGCTTGTTTGGTCTTGCGATCTTTGCCATCAGTCCTGCTTCCTTCTTGTTCGACGATTCACCGAAACGCTTACCTTCTAAGAATAGGCCCGCGGCCGCTTCTCAGCCGAAGATCGAAATCTCCCTTTCGCAGTGTTCTTTCCCAACATAGCGCCAGCACAACACCACGGTACCTCGACCAAGATCAAAAAAGTCAAGCCTAAACGGCGTGCCCGGTGGGGCTTGCGCAGACAAGTGGCAGAAGCGTGTCGGTAGTGGGACGCCGCTTGGTTCAGCCAGATTCTTGCGTTGTATTGGATTAGGAAGAAACACTACGTTGTATTGGGATCGAGAAATCGCGAATCGGGACGCCCTAACGAGTTGAGCCATCCTGAGCGAACAACCGAACATTCTGGTAACCGTGACCGACTAGCAGCGCCACGATCATTTGGGCTGCTACGGGAACGCCGTCATCAAAACGCCGTGCCTCGAGAAGCTGGCCTCCGCTTTCGTACCACACCGCAGCAAGGCTGTCAAGCTCCTGGATGGCAGTGCGATAGTCCGAAGGGGGCGCCCCCCTTCCTGCAAAAGGAGTTGTGGCGTAAAAAAAGTTTCGGCGGGCCCATTTTCGGGCTCTTCCGACACCCGCTTCGGAACATTTTTTCAAAATCCAACCCCGTCGTTACAAGTGGAAGGGACGTGGCGGCGGCCTTCGCTGGGAACGGATGTTCCAGTAGAATCTGATAAGAGAATGGCCCTTAAGTGGTTTCATATCAAGCGGTTTTGCGTTGTTTGGCGAGCTTCTTTCTCGTGGACGCTTGGACGGCTCGGTCGACAATCGATTTGGGCAGGGTCATGCCGGCGGCGTCCAGGAGACGCTGAACACTTGGCCGTGGTTTTGGGACGTTGTGCAGTACCGACCGGCCTTTGATCGTCACCTGTGTCGTGCACGGAGACTTCAGTTCAGCCAGTCCTTCTTCGACGGT
>JAWODE010000578.1:0-3150 GCA_046483455.1 Candidatus Hydrogenedentota bacterium
GCCGGATTTCTGGTTGTAGTACCAGATCCCCCGGTACCCGTCCTCGCGCGTGTTGACCAGGACCTCAGGCTTTTCCGCCTTCGTCGCCGTTACGTTGCCGTCCGTGCTCACCAGTTTCTGCCCCTCGTAGCCCTCCCCGGTCCATACCAAGCCTCCGGCCTTCACCGGTTTGCCGGCGGCGAGGTCGACGATCTGCTCTGCGTTCAGCACCTCGTCATAGAGGCGCACGTTCGTCATGGCGCCCTTCAGCAGGCGCTCCCGCCAGTTCAAACCGCCGATAACCAGCGGCGCATTGGATTCCTTCAGCGCACCCGAGACCTCTTTCGCTTCGGTAAGCTCGCCGTTGCGATAGGCCTTGATGGTCTTCCCGTCGTAGGTTCCCGCGTAGTGCGTCCACATGCCCGGTTCGGGCGGCGGCGCCAGGGCGTAGGCGTACGCGCCCTGTCCGTGCGCGACCAGCATCCGCACAGCGTCCTTGTATAGATAGAACGTGAAATCCTCGTTCGCGGCGCCCCGATTCAGAAACACCTGCGGGTCGTCGACCGCGTCCAGTTTCACCCACGCGGCAACCGTCAGGGCTTTGGAAGAGAACGGGACCTGCTCCGCCGGTATGCTGTAGGCTTTGGTTCCGTCGAATGGGATGGGGTTTTCAGACGCTCTCTTCCAGGCCCCGGGGTAAAGGGTGCTGCCCCACTGAACGTTCTTCAATTCCCCGGACGCCGTCCCCGGCAAAAGCACCGCGGCGACCATAAAGGCGCCGATGCAACCCAAACCAAATCCCCCGTTCCAATTTCTCACTGCAATTTTCCTTTCCCGAAGTCGCGTCAGCTTTGCGCCAGTTCCTCGGTCAGTTCTTCCCATTCCTCGTAGAGCGACGACAGGTCGCCCTTCAATCCGTCGTATTCTTCCTTCAATTCGCGTTGTTTCTCGTGGTCGGCGGGATCCACCTGCGTGAATTCCCTTTCCACGTCGCCGATCGTTTCTTCCATAGCCTCGATACGCCGCTCCAGAGCGTCCAGCTCTTTCTTCCGTTTGCGCCGCTCGCGTTCCTCGGCCTTGTCGCGTTTCCGGCGTTCCACACGGCGGATTTTCAGCGGGTCCTCGGCCTTCTCTTCCGTGGTTACGGCTTGGCGTTCCCGCTGCTCGCGATAATCCGTGTAATTGCCAAGATAGGTAATCACCCGGCCCCTCTCAAACACTACCAGCCGGTCCACCATTTTGTCGATGAGCGTGCGATCGTGGGACACCATCACCAGCGTGCCGGGATATTGCGCCAAGGCTTCCTCGAGGGCCTCGCGCGAAGCAATGTCAAGATGGTTCGTCGGCTCGTCGAGCAAAAGCACATTGGGTTCGCGTGCAATCAGCTTCGCAATGCCCACCCGGCTCAACTCTCCTCCGCTCAAGGCCGAAATAGGTTTAAATACCTCGTCGCCAACGAACACGAACCGCCCCATGTACGTCCGCACCTGCTCCGGAGTCCAATCGGGACGCGTATTGCGCATTTCCTCGAAGATGTCGATAGACCGGTTCAGGTTATCGTGGTGTTGCTCGTAGAATCCCAATTGCACCTTGTGGCCCAGCCGGACTTCTCCCTCGCCTTCGGGCAGCCTTCCGGCGAAATGCCGCAGCAACGTTGTTTTTCCGCACCCGTTCGGTCCGATTATGCCGATGCGCTCGCCGCGTTTCGCCTGAACCGAAAAGTCTTCGTACAGCGTCAACGGACCATACCGCATCGCCAGGTTCTTGGCCTCGATGACCACTTCGCCTGTACGCACCACGTCGCCGAACCGAAACCCCGCCGATTTCCCTTCCGGCGGCGGCGCGTCGACCCGTTCGAGTTTTTCCAGGCGCTTGATCCGGCTCTGCACCTGGCTGGCCTTGGTGTTCTTGTAGCGGAACCGGTCGATCCACTTCTGCTCTTTCTCGATAAACTCCTGCTGCTTTTGATAGGCCTTCTCGTGTTGCTCGCGTAGCAACGCTTTCTGCCGGTGGTAGAAGGTGTAATCGCCGCCGTAGGTCCGAACCTCGCCCCGCTCGACCTCATCGATCCGTTTCACCACTGCGTCCAGGGTGCGACGGTCATGCGAGATAATAACGAACGCCTTCGGTGACTCGGTTAGAAATCCTTCCAGCCATTCCCGCGCCGCGATGTCAAGGTGATTCTCCGGCTCGTCCAGGAGGATAAGGTCCGCGTCCTTAAGGAGTACCAGCGCCAGCATCAGCCGCGTTCGCTGCCCCCCACTCAATGCCGTTAGCGGCAAATCGAACTCGTCCTCCCGAAACCCGAGCCCAAACAGCACGCTCCGCACCCGCGCTCGAAATTCATACCCGCCATGAATCCGGAACTTGTCCTGGACACGGCTGTACTCGTCCATGACATCGTGGTCGCCTTCCGCGAGGCGGTGCTCCAATTCGTTCAAGCGCTTTTCTTCCTCAATGAGTCCCACGAACGACCGCTTGACCGCATGGTGGATGGTCTCCTCAGGAGGAAACGAGGGCATTTGCGCAAGGAACGCCACTTTCGCGCGCCGCATCCGCTCGACCGACCCCGACGTCGGCTCTAGCTCCCCTGTGATGAGCCGGAAAATGGTGGTTTTCCCCATGCCGTTCCGGCCGATCAGACCAATCTTCTCCCCCTCCTCGACGCGAAAGTCGACGTCTTCCAGCAGCGGAATGCCATCATACGATTTCGATACTTTTTCCAAACGCACCAGGCTCATCGGAACGCACCAGCCTCACAAATCACACGCGGAGTTCCCCCGCGACACAAACCAACGCGCAATTATACCGGCTAGGCACCCCCCTATCCAGCCGCAAAACTTGTACTGAAATCGCCGGATAACTCGACGGAACATCCCCGATGCCGGTGCCGTTGGAAACGGTACTGCACGGAGGTCTACGGTTGCACGCATCTCTGGAGCGCCAACGGCGCGAAATATATCAGCCTGGGCTGAAGGCTCAGGAAAACGATATCACTACAAGAAAACGGGCTGAAAGCCCGTAACATCCACAGGTCAAGCGATGTGCCGGTCCTTCAGACCGGGGGATGTATAGGAATGCGTATATACCCAGCCCTTCAGGCTGGGCTGGTATGTTAGCGCGCCTTCGGCGCTCCAGATGGCCGAGTAGTCTCCAGCCTCACCAGATGGG
>JAWODE010000345.1:0-5089 GCA_046483455.1 Candidatus Hydrogenedentota bacterium
GGGGTGAGACGCCAATCGCGCAAATTGTCCGATTCCAGAAAGCGGTTGGTAAACCGTTGGCCGGTCTCTTCGGGCGGCGCGCCGATCTCGAGGGCCATGACGTACCGTCCATCGGCTTTACACACACCGTTATTGAAGAGTTCCCAGCCCGGCAGTTCGATGCCCGTTTGCGTTTCCCATGTTTCGAGGTCATCAGACCAGTAGACTTGGAGGCGCTCGCCACCCCATTCGTTGACCCCGAACACGTACATGGTATCGCCATCGGCGAATGCGCTCCCGAGATGGTGGTCCCAACCGAAGGGTTTCGTCGGTTCCCCGGTGGCGATATCAATGAAGCGGAAGTAGGAGCGGCCGGTTGTGTTGGGTTTGTAGTACTTGTTGCGGACATATTCAAAGCGGTAGAGCTTGCCTTTGAAGACAACGGGAGTGGTCTCGACCATGTCGCAGTCGAGGGTGCCCAGTTTCTTGATCACGGGCGGGGATGGCATAGCTTCTTCACCCGCTTCGGCCAAAACAAGTTTGGTGGATAAAGTCAACACCACACATAGTGCAAGTGTGCTCGTTATTTTCATGCCTTTTTCTCCGTATGGCAAAGAGAGATTTCCCTATTCCGTTGCATAATTTTCGGGTAGTGCACCCCGCCAGCCCGCAGCCAGCAGCGCCTCGAGTTGCTTGACGGTATCCGCATATTCAGCATCCTCAGCCACGTTCCGGGTTTCGAGCGGGTCTTCCTGGTAATCGTACAACTCGCGGATGCAAACCTCGGGGTCGTTACGGGGGCGCCACTCGGTATAGCGGTAGCGTTCGGTGCGAAGCGTATGGCCCATGCCTGAACCGTGGTTCGGGATGTTTCGCGGATACTGGCTGAGGGCAGCCTTTTTCCAGGGCCGTTCAGGATTATCGAGCACAGGGCAGAGGCTGATGCCCTCGAGCCCAGCGGGCGGCGTGACCCCGCACAAATCGCAGAGGGTGGGGTAGATGTCGACAAACTCGGCCAGCCGGGGCGATTGGGCGCCGGGTTTGGGCAAGCCGGGCGCGCTGAAGATGAGCGGCGCGCGGGTGGCCTGTTCAAAGTTCGTGTGCTTGCACCATTGGCCGTGGTCGCCCAAGTGCCAGCCGTGGTCGCCCCAAAGCACGATGACCGTATTGTCGCGTAACCCCAAGCGGTCCAATTCGTCTACGACGCGGCCGATCTGGGCATCCGTATAACTTGCCGCCGCATAGTAGGCGCGGATGAGTTCCAGGGTTTTCTGGTCGGAAAGGGACTCCTTCCCGTCGGGAATATCCGAGTAGTGACGCAGTTCGCCCCAGTTTGTCATGACAAAAGAGGGAGCGTTCTGGGGCGGCGTACGGAATTCCGGCAACGTAAATGACTCCTTGTCGTAGGCATCGAAATAGCGTTTCGGCGCGATGAACGGCAAGTGGGGTTTATAGAAGCCGACAGCCAGGAAAAATGGTTTGTCCTTTACTTTGCGCATCGCCTCGATGGCGGCGCGGGCGACCTTACCGTCGCGCAGGTCCTCATCCGCGCAATCGGGCGCTTCCCACGACGGTCCGCGCGGCACGTAAACCGGCTTGATTTTTAGGGGGATGCCGGTTTTTTCATCGCGTTCCCGCACGATGGTTTTTGATTGACCGTGTTTTTCCCGGATGTCCGCGACGATCTTCCGGGATTCTTCCGTTAGATACCGCGGACCTGATGGGAAGAACGATTTGACGCTCCACGATGCCGGATCATCGAGACCGCCGTGATATATTTTGCCGAAGGATTGCGTGTGGTAGCCGGCTTGTTTGAAGCATTGAGGCAGCGGGAGCACGTCGGGGACGGTTTTGCGGAAGTGGGTATGGAGGTCGTAGACCCGCGTGCTATCGGGGCGCAAACCGGTAAGTAGAGACGTGCGTGAAGGACTGCACACGGCCTGCTGACAGTATGCGCGGAGAAAAGTGACCCCGGATGCGGCCAGTTTGTCGATGTTAGGTGTGATGGCGATGGGGTCGCCGTAGCAGCCGATGTTGGGCTTCAGATCGTCTACTGCGAGAAACAGCACATTCTTTCGTTTGGTTTGTTTTTTCGCTGCCTGAGCGGGCAAGCCCAAGGGCAGTGCAAGCGCGGCGGCGCCAAGAAAATGCCGGCGTGAAATACGATGCATGATTCATTCCTCCCCCCGTTGTGGAAACGGCGTTCTTGAAAAGCCTATCCGTTTCTATACTAGCAGGAACAGGGGTTCAGGCGGAATGGCCCGCCAAAACCTGCAAATAGCTAAAGGACCGAAGGGACGAAAGAGACCAAAACCCCAGAAACGACGAGCGGTCTTAACTACGGAGATTGCGGAGAGCACAGAGAGTTACTTTTCTTACTCCGTGCTCACGGTGCTCTCCGTGGTTGATTCTTCAAAGCCTGTCAAGGCCCTCCTTGGTCCATTTCTCTACGGACTGTCCCTGCCGTCGCCTCTCCCGTCACGCTTGTCCCCTTCCCCTCGCCCCTGCGAAAGCAGGGGCCCAGTGTGCGTTCACACGGCGCCTCTTGCAAGCCCTCTGGATTCCTGCTTACGCAGGAATGACGGATAGGAGCGTCCCTGGCGCAGGCCCTCTGGATTCCCGGCGTGCGCAGGAGTGACGGTGGGACACGTTGATCTCGTCGGCTGGCGTCCCGTCACGCCTGCGCTCTCCCGTCTCCCCTGCGAAAGCAGGGGTCCAGTGTGCGTCCACTGGGCGCCTCTCGCAAGCCCTCTGGATTCCTGCTTGCGCAGGAATGACGGAGGGGCAGAGGTGACGGTAGGATATACTCGAAGACTGTCCGGACACTCCCTTTGGAGGGGCCTGCGCAATGCCGAAGGAATGCTGCTCTTATTACGCGGTACGTCTGTTGCGGGGGAGGGTTGCGGCTGCATGGAGCTGGGCCAACCCAATTTCTCCGGCCACAGTGGATTGCCAGTGTTGTGGGCGAGAGTCTTTGCCCCGTGCACGAATTCTCGAAGATAGGAGTGCGGACGGATACGCCTACGGTGTGGATGCCTTTCGCGCCCATCCCACGATGTGGGGCGATACAACCAGTGCCCGATGCACCCGGAAGTGTTCATAAGCGAGTTCCGCGAAGCCGGCGAATTCGAGAGTACGCCACAACTCGCGATCGAGGCGGCATCCGTCGCCAAACGTGTGCCAGGCCGGACGAAGCAATTGCTGTATGAAGCGGAGCGTGGTCTTGCGCGGTGCGGCGATATGTTCCAGGAAGATGAATAATCCGCCGGGCTTTAAAACGCGCATGATTTCACTCAGCGACGCGGCGATGTCATCGACCGAGCACAATACGTGGGTACAGACGACCGCGTCGATGGAATTGTCGGCCAGGCAAAGTGCTTCGGCGCGTCCGTTGAGTAGGTGCATGTGCCGGTGCGCAAGGTGTGCTTCGCGGCGCAGGTACCGGAATAGGAAAAGGTTGGGCTCGATGCCGATAAGGGACGTGTTTCGGGGATATAGTGGCATGTTAGCACCTGCGCCGGGCCCGATCTCGAGTACGCGGCCGGAAAGTTTTTGAAAAACCCGGTGCTTGCGCTGTGGCGCCACTTCGCGCATGAGTACGTTTCCCGCGTGGAGTCCCCAAGCGAAGGCTTTTTGAGCCCATAGGGACTTTTTGCGGTGTCGAGGCGGGGTTACGGTTTGCGGCATAAATTACATGGCCTCGAGAACGTAATGAATGGCCTCGTCAAGTTCGGGATGCTCGAACGTAAAACCGGACTCTTCGAGTTTTCGGGGAATCGCCCGTTGGCTCACAAGCAGCAGGTTGTCCGCCATTTCACCGAACAGCAGCCGGGCCGCGCACGCGGGAAAGGGCAAAACGGCCGGACGGTTGAGAGCGCGGGCGAGCGTTGCGACAAATTCGCGGTTGCGAACGGGGTTTGGGGAGACCACGTTAACGGGCCCTTTGAGCGAGTCCGTGTCTAAGGCGTACAGAAGGGCGCGGGCTACGTCATCGAGGGTGGTCCATGCCAAATACTGGGTGCCCGGTCCTACCGGGCCTCCGAGCCCCAATTTGAAAGGCAGGAGCATCTTGGCAAATGGACTGTTTTTTCCGCCCATGACCAGTCCGAACCGCGTATTGACCACGCGGATATCCTTTTGGGAGGCGGGATGCGTAGCCGCTTCCCATTGGCGGCAGACGTCTGCAAGAAAGGTTTCACCCGCGGACTCGTCTTCATCGATGGTTCGATCGCCGCAATTGCCGTAGTAGCCCGTAGCAGAAGCGCAAACCCACGTTTTGGGTGGATTCTTTAGTTCCACAAAAGTTTGGCAGAGAAGACCCGTGGTCCGGGTGCGGCTTTCAAGAATCTTGCGTTTTTTCTGTGCTATCCAACGACCTGAGCCCACGTTCTCGCCCGACAAATGAACCGCGGCATCGAACCCCTCGAGCTTGTCTCGTTCGATATAGTCCGTTTGCGGGTCCCAGAGAATTTCAGACGTGTCGGAAGTCCACTCTTTACGTACAAGCCGCGCAACGTCGTCACCCCGCTTCTGCAGCGCTTCACATAACGCGGAACCAATGAGTCCCGATGCACCACTGACGAGTACCTTCATAATTTTGCCTCCTCTCAAGGGTTCGAGGCATTGGGCGCTCTTACGAAAAGCAATAGGCTGAGGTGGCGCCAATGTGACCATCCTAAGTCATAACAAGAGCAGTTGCAATGGTGACGCCCGAAGGACCGGATTCGTAGGTAGCTGCAACATTTCGGAATCAGAGCTTCTTGCCCGTTCGAGTCGACTGTGGGGCCGCAATTCGCTTGACATCTAACAGTTTTGCGGCACACAATGTGGACGCGATTGAAAGGAGGGTGGCAATGGCGCTGGAAAACTAAAAAAGACAAAAACCGCGGAACGCAAAAAAATCAAGGTCAAATCCGCATAACCCTCAATATCATGAAACCGGCGGGGCTGTTTTTGAATCTCCCCCCCGCAGAACTACGGGCGGCAGCAGGGAGCTGTACCGTCAGCCGGTTCTCCGGAACTGAAAAACCACGGAAGCGGATCAGAAAAAACTTGACTTGCGGTTTTTCGTGCATAGGGTAAGGGGGAATGTAAATTTAACCAAAGGAGT
>JAWODE010000182.1:0-4882 GCA_046483455.1 Candidatus Hydrogenedentota bacterium
CATGCCCCGCTCATCAGGATGGTTAATCGCGTTGGCCAGGATAGTCGGGTAGGGGATGCCCCGTCGCCAGAGATCGCCCCACAAGACGGCCGCATCGGCCACCGCAATGTCATTCTCGGCGCCGAATTCTCGCAACCCCCGCACATAAGGCCGCGGATCAGCATCCACTTTGGCGGTGTTCACATTCATCCAGTCTTGCCGCACGAAGTGGGGCGTAATCAGAATAATATCGGCCGGAATCGCCCGCAATGCATCGCGAATTTTTGCATAATGTTCCTTTAATGTCTCGCCCTCAAAATACGCATCGTTCACGAATTCGATGGTGACAAGATCAGGCTTCCGATCAAGTACATCGCGTTTGAAATCGTACTCTCCGCCCGGCGGCGCATTCATGTAGCCCCGGCTGTTGCCACCGGGCCACGCCGCCGTATGCAAGGTAATCTCGGACTGCGGGAAACGCTCGCGAAGACGCGCCAGAAACTGGTGCTGATACCAGAGGTCCGGCTGTTCCGGGCCCACGCCCCCGCCATTAGTAACGCTGTCGCCCCACGCAACAATGGTCACCGGCTCGCCGTTGCGTAGTTTTGTCAGCGTCTTGGAAAGCAGGCGTTCGGCGACGCTCGGCTCCCCTTCGGATACTTCCTCCGGGGAAAATTGAATGGGGAAGACGTGTTCCGGCTCGAGTCGGTTCATAAGACCGTTCTGCCAGATGTTACAGACCGCCACCTCACCCGGTTCGGGCTCAGGCGAATAGATGTTCCCGACGCCAGGCTCGCCCTGTGCCAGACGAACATGCCCGGTCGCATCTATAAAGACGCTATCAAGCCGGGTGGGATAGTAGTCGTAGTCGATGTAGACCGGCTGGTCCGCCGCAATAACGCCGCCGTCCACCCGCCCAACTTGCGCCCAGAACGCGTCGACGATGTAATCGGTATTTTTGACAAGTGCGCCTCCCCCCTCGGGTTGTAAGGAGACGCGTATACTCGAGGGCACGACGAGTCCAGTCCCGGTACATTCCTCGGCAATCAATTGTTGCAGTTTCGCCCCGCGGCGCCAACTCCCGGCCCTGGGATCAAACACCGGAAGGGTTTTATGTTCCTCACCGCGGACCTCGATCACTTCGACGGGACTTATGCGCACGGAAACGCCCTCGGACAGCATACGTTTTCCCTCGGGCGTGGCAACTTCCCCGGGGCCAAGCTCGATGGACCACGGCCCCGTGATTTCTACGGGAAGCGCATCTTCCAAGACAAGGAGATCGGCGGCGGCAAACACCGAAACCGCAACGACAATCGCGAGTGTCATGTCGATTCCTTTGGATATCGTGTTGAAACCATCCCTAGCATAAGGAAGGGGCGAGTATACCGCAGAAGAAAGCGTCCAGACGAATTAAACCGCTTTCTTCTCAACATAACAAACGAGAGTCGGAGTCGCATTGGGCGCCACGCCACCGAAATCGCCGGATAAGCCAAACCAAATAAGAACTGGGCAAATCACGCAGCCTGGCAATACCGCTCGAACCGCTCTGAGTTTTCTGACAGAATGTAGCGCCTGACCTCGTGTCAGGCGTCTTGGACCCGGACGCCTGACACGAGGGCAGGCGCTACATCCGGATTGTCTAAAATGTCGTTTAGGGAAACGTCAAAGCACGAGAATTCTCCCTGCCCCAATCTCACCTGATGGGTGTCCGAAAAGATCGAGTTTACTGGCGTTTCTCAGGCATTTCTCTTTAATTCACCAGTATTACCCGGCGATTGGGAGCTTACGGCCATCCTCAAGGGCGCATCCATACAAACGCGGCTACGTTGCGAAGGGGCTCGAATCCCAGGCGAAGATACAGATGCCGCGCCGGGTTCGATAGGGTAACACCCAACGCCGTCCTGTTCATGCCCCGTTTCAAAAAACACGTCGCGAGGTCCTGAATCAAAACCCTTCCCAAGCCGCGCTTCTGTGCGTCGGGTCTCACGGCTAGCTGCAACACAAAACCCACACCGGGAGCAACCTCGCAGCCCACAATAACCCCCAAAACACGGTCGTGGCCGCGCACCACCCGTACATACTCGGGATGGGACAGGCCATAAGCGCCTTGCAGTGAGCTTCGTATGTACGCTTCGGCTGACGCGGCATCCTGCACGTCGGGATGGAGCGCGCGTTCCGGGTGTCCGTCATAGGCCGCGGCGATAGCTTCGGCGGCACCGGCCATTTCGAAGGCCGTGCAGGGCGCCGAATGTGCTACCCCCACTCCCAGGTGGGAAAGCAAATGGGTATCCACAATCATAAGCTGACGTGGAAACACCTGGAAACCCAATTCTTCGAAAGGCTTACGCAACTCAACATCGCAAAACGGGATGCACTCCGAGGCAATCGAATCAACTCCTCGCTTTCGCAAGGTCTTCACGGCCTCGTGGACCAGGAGGCTTTCAACGCCGGTTCCCCAGTGGGGCCGCAGGACATGAATGAACGGTATCCGGCCTCTCCCTTCCCGAAAAACGACCATCGCCATGCCGGCGGGTTCTTTGCTCACCTCCGCACAATACGTCCGGACCTCACGCGCGCGCATCGTGGCGGCCACCGATTTCGGGGCAATCCGGCGGTAGGCTTCCCCCGCGGCATTCCCATACAATTGGGTCAAGCCTTCCGCGACATCGTGAATGAATTCCGGGAAATTTTCCGGAGGTTCGACAATCGCCCGAATGCGCATGATTTACAGGCCCCCTTCTTGAAAACAAGCGGACACGATGGCCTCAATGGCTCTACCGGATGCGTGGGTGCAATTGTTCGTCATGGGTGCACACGTTTGTTGGCATCAGCGACAAGATCCAGGAGATAGGCCCGGTCACTGTCCGGCGTAATGCTGAACGTGTCCTTCTGCCGCTCGAGATCGTAAACCCAGATCGCCGCAAGCGGCGCTCCGCTGGTAACGATGGCGTCCACGAGAACCCTGTGCTCGTGTTTCGGCCCCTCGGAACCGCCGTGTTTCCCGTCTTCAGCCGCGCCGAATTCTCCCACAAACAAGGCTTTCCCCGCTTTCTTGCAAGCCGCCATTGCCAGCGAGAGGATTTCCTCGTACGTGGTCTTTCCATCGAAACGCGCTCCGGGCTCGAAAGGATACATATGCACCGAAACCAGATCGATGGGCTCGGGACTCGTCAGAATGAGTCGCTGCTGAAACTGCTCGCGGGTATCGCGCGTCCAGGTCCCTTCGGTGTGCATATGGTGGGCAGCTGGACGCGGCAGGCTGTTGCCGGTCGTGATCGCGCGATGGGCGTCGTATTGCCGCACGGCCTTGCCGAATTCGCGATACGCCGTCACCACCATCTCGGTCGTCATGTCATCCTTTGCCGTGCGTTCTTCGGGCGTGCCCAGCCGGGGATGCACATAAGGCCGGTGCGTTGCGGCGTTTGGCAAATCCGCCGCCAAGTCGTACTCATTGCCGAATTCCCACGCCCAAATGGCCGGGGAACTCATGTAACGCGGCACCACATCGGCCACGTACTGCCGCATAAACGCGATGGTCTTGCTTTCCGGGTCGCCCCAGGCGCCGCGGGGTTCTCCCACCATATCGGGCACGCATGCGCTGAACCAGAAAAGACTCGGAATAAGCCCGACGCCCGTTTCCTCCGCCGTGCGCACTACATCATCGAGGATGCGGAGATACGCTTCCTTATCCTCGCGATAGAGCTTCCAATCGACGGGCCAGAATCCGCACGCCGCGAACCGTGCGAAGGGGATCTCCTTCGCGGCAAGCACCCGGAACCCTTCCCGGTAGCTGGTGTCCTCGGGGTCCTTCAACCGGCGCAAAAACGCGTCGAAATAATTAACTCCGATTCCCCGGTAGGGCCTGCCATCCTTAAAAAGCACGCCCTCGTCGCTCACCGTGAGGCCCGGCGAAAGCTCCGCCGCCATCCCTCCCACGGCCCATAACAGCCCCACCGCCAACGCAATGCGCATCTTCTTCACCTTGAGCCCTTCCTTCGGGTATTTGGACGGTTACAGCATACGATTCTCTGGCGAAACCCGCAAACAACGTGCCCGCATCACATTCCAAGGGCCAAACCGCCGGATAATCCGCAAAGGATATTGGAGACACGATTTCCGGCGTGATTTTGAGGACGCACCCGGTGAACGAGTTGCAGGAATCGCTCAAGGGATAATGCGATGGAATTGAGGGCTGGTCTTGCCTGGAAAGGCCAAATCTGATGCTGCGAGCCACAAATGATGCTCATTGGCTGAAAGCGCCGGAGATTATAGCTTGGCTACGAAAGCCGCATTTGCACATGTAGCTTGGTTGGAGCGTTGTTACGTTCGACAGGCGCCGGTTAGCTCCCGGAAAGCTGCAACTTTTTCTACGACATATTGGACCCTTTGCAGGGGCCAGCGACACAACTTGCGCCGCGCGATCTTCAAATTGGGCTCTTGCGGGGTCACGCGATAGTCGTTCCTGCGCAAGCAGGAATCCAGAGGGCTTGCGAGAGGCCACCTGTGAACGCACACTAAACCCCAGCTTTCGCAGGGGTGACGGGACGGGTGGGCAATCCAAATGTCCGGACATTGCGCCCTCCTTGTGGAAAGCTAAATGGGAGAACATATCTAATGTGGACGCAAGCAGACATTATTATTGTGGTTGATAGGGCAAGGCCCAAATCCGGGTAAGACACAGCAAATGGAGACTGTGCAAATCATGCTGCCGACCGGAGTTTCTGGGTAATACGACAGAACCGTTCTGCTTTTCCTGGGTAAGGGACGGGCAGGCCTCCGTGCCTGCCCATCCCTGTGCTTGCCCCTCGGGCGGCCACGGGGGGCCGCCCCTACAAAAGTCACGGACGGCTCCGACGGGAAAAGGCTTTGCCCTCAACCTGTGCACTTAGTATTAGAATCCGGC
>JAWODE010000232.1:0-2610 GCA_046483455.1 Candidatus Hydrogenedentota bacterium
GTAGGAGTCGGCTCTTTCTACCAGGCCGAGCCGCGCACAGAGGGCAATGACCGTCGGCTGTAGATGCAGAACCAAGCACCTATCAGCAATCCCACGCCTATGCCCGCCAGCATGCTACCTGGACACACTTTCTTAACGAAACCTTTCTTAACGAAACCGTTTTGCGCGCCACGGCTCATTATTACTACCTCTGCTTAATGCACTTAGGACAATTCAGGGACAGACTACGTTTTTCCGTGGTGTTTTTCGTTTTCTTGGACTCTTTGTTCGTCTTGGCTTTGAAACCGCGCTTAGTATGGCGATTCTCGGCTGTCGTGTCATAGGGGGGTATAGCTCAGGTGGCTGCGGGGCGCAAGGAATGGGCAATTCAGGGACAGCGCAACATGAGTCGTTCGGCGCAGCCGAGGACGATGCAATGAGACCGACCGCCGAGGGCGCCGGTCCCCACCGGATGCGGCTCTTAGCAAAGCGATAGCGTCGCCTTGAGAAACCGGTTTTACAGACTGAGATGCAATCTAGAGGAGGCGCAAGGAGCCGATAGCCGAAACTTAAGGATTAACGCGAGTTTTAGTGCGATTGTCCTGGTGCACACTGGTTGAAATACGCCCTGTCCCCTTCTAAAATGCACCACATGGCGCAGCTAGGTATATCTAGTCGCTAACCAAATCCGTGTCTACCTCGATGACACGCGGGGAATTCGCAGCGCCCATGAGCGCGAACCCTTCGCCCGCATCGTTGCATGGATAAACAGGGGGGTTGTCAATCGTCAACCGCCGGAAACGGAACAAAGGAGTACTGAAGACATGAAGAAGTTCATTGGATTCGCATTAATCGCAACGGTTGCTTTTGGAATGGCGGCACAGGCCGCGCCGCCGGAAGGCGAAGGCTGGCGCTCCCTCTTCAACGGCACTACCCTCGAGGGATGGGAGAACCGGTCGGGGCACGAGGAACTCTGGCAGGTGAAAGACGGCGTCATCGATTGTAATCCCCGCATCGATCTTCCTGGCGACAAAACCCTGTGGTCGAAGGAGTCCTTCGGCGATTTCCAGCTCTACCTCGAGTGGCGGATCAAGGGCACAAAGGGCGAGTACCCGATGCCAATCGTGCTTCCCGACGGCAGCCATAAGCTGGACAAAAACGGCAAGCCGATCATCACCATGATGCCCAATGCCGATTCGGGGATTTATCTGCGCGGTTCGAGCAAATCGCAGGTAAACATCTGGTGCTGGCCGGTAGGCTCGGGTGAAGTCTACGGCTACCGCATGGACAAAAACATGCCGCCCGAGGTACGGGCAGGCGTCACGCCCAAAATGAAGGCCGACAAACCCATCGGCGAATGGAACACGTTTATTATCACCATGAAGGGCGACCGCATGACCGTCGAGCTGAACGGCAAAAAGGTCATCGAGAACGCCCGCATGCCCGGCGTGCCCGAAGAGGGACAACTTGCTCTCCAGCACCACGGCGGTTACCACAAGGGCGACGACAAATGGAGTCCAGCCTCCAGTCTCGTACAATTCCGCAATATTTATATCAAGGAATTGGAAGAAAAATAGACAAGCGAGTGAATTGGACCTTGATGAAACCAATCTACGGCGCGGCGTGGGGGCGGTGCTTCTTGCCGCGCTTGTGGTTGAATCCAGCACTCTGGCGGATTTTTTGAAAGGAGCATTTGAAGATGTTGTTTCCTGTGAGTCTTTTCTGTGCCGGACTCATCACTGCGATCGGCGCAGGTGAGCCGGCCGATGTTCCGCGGGCGGACGCGACCGCGCCTGCTCCTTATCCGCTCTGGGACCCTGAAAAGGTCCCTCCTACTGCATCCGAAGCGCCCCTGCTCGAGGGCGTGCGATTCGAGGTAGTGAAGAAACGCGAACCGGAGGTAGACGGCTATAATTGGCTTCACGGCATGGCCTGCGTTTGGCACAAAGGGCTGCTCTACACATTCTGGGGCCACAACAAAGGCAGTGAGAATACGCCCACCGAAGTGGCCCAGGGCCGCCACAGCGCCGACGGAGGCCGCGCCTGGAGCCCGGTCTGGATGATCGCGCCGCACACCGAAACCGAAGGGCGCAGCCACGGCGTATTTCTCTCGCACAAAGGCGTCCTGTGGGCGTTTCTGGCCCGGTTCGGCGAAGCCTTCGCTAATCTCCGCACCGAGGCATATGTGCTCACCAACGAGCCTTCGGGCATCGAAGACGCGGACCTCAGCTGGGAGCTTCAAGGAACCGTCGTGGAAGGGTTCTGGCCCTGCGATGAGCCCATCCGAATGGCCGACGGCAACTGGATCATGGCGGGGATGGACATCCCAGACGGCCACAAGTGGGCATGGCCCGCCGTCGCTATCAGCAAGGGAGACGATTTCACAACATGGGACCGGGTCCTCCTGCCGGTGGACAAGAACCTCCGCGACATCTGGGGCGAATCCACGGTAATCGTTGACGAAGAAGAGATTATGGTCATCGTACGAGCGGGCTATCGGCACGACCGGGCACTGGTATCGCGCAGCACCGATCTTGGCCGCACATGGTCGGATGTGCAATGGACCAATCTGCCCATGCCTTGCACGAAAGCGTATGCCGGAATCCTAAGCACCGGCCAGCGGTATCTTAT
>JAWODE010000252.1:0-11859 GCA_046483455.1 Candidatus Hydrogenedentota bacterium
CTGACCCCGTTTCCTTTGGGGTACTCCTTATAATAGCTGCCTTCCAGAACGCTGGTGTCATAAGCGGTCGCTACCCATATATGTTCGCCCAGTACCGTCGCCCCGGTTACTGCTCCGTATGACACAGAGTTTCCGTTCGGATAATATGTGTAAATATTTTCTCCGCGGGATCTTTTCGGACACCCATCAGGTGAGATTGGGGCAGGGAGAATTCTCGTGCTTTGGCGTTTCCCTAAACGACATTTTAGACAATCCGGATGTAGTCTGACCTCGTGTCAGGCGTCCGGGTCCAAGACGCCTGACACGAGGTCAGGCGCTACATTCTGTCACAAAACTCAGAGCGGTTCGAGCGGTATTGCCAGGCTGCGTGATTTGCCCAGTTCTGATTTGGTTTGGCTTATCCGGTGATTTCGGCAATACCGCAAATCTTGTCAAAAGACTGTTTGTTTCGGCTAAAGGCTTCTTCAGGGTCCCAGGCAGCCGAGTTCGTAGCGGATGAGGGCGCTGGCGATCGTTGCGGCTACTTCGGAGCGGAAGGTAGCAGCGCCGAGCGAGATGAATTGTGCCCCGTGGGCTTTCGCCAATGCCAGTTCTTCGGGAGTGAAATCGCCTTCGGGCCCTACGGCAAGAGCTATGGTGTCTCCCTTCACGGCGGTCCGTAGGGGAACGGGCTCGATAGCGGCAGTAGCTATCAGCAGGGCGGACCAGGAACCTTTCAGGGCGGTTTCGAAGTCCGGGGCGGTCGAAAACTCGGGCATCCACAGGCGGCCGCATTGTTTACACGATTCGATAGCCCATCGCCGCCATTTGGGCGAGATTTTGGGCGGACGTTCGGAGCGCTCCGCCGGATAAAATACGAATCGTGCCACGCCAACCTCGGTACACCGGCGAATCAGTTCTTCGATGGCTTTGTCGCGGTGGAGTGCGGCCTGGAGAAGAATCAGGGTGCGTGATTCGCGAGACACGTTTCGCTCGTCCGTGATTTCTACAGTGACATTATGCCTTGTGGTGGCGGAGACCCGGCCCTCGATTTCGCGGCCCATTCCATCGAAGAGTATGAGGGGATCGCCGTGCTTTACGCGGAGGACGTGCAGTGCATGGTGTGCTTCGGGGCCAGTGAGGGACGTGCTCTCGCCGTTAATCGCATCAGGTTCGATGTAGAAGCGGTGTGTGTGTGGCATGAGGCAAGGATAGCACCCCGACTTTTGGGCGGGCAACCAATCGAGAGCGAGGAATGGTTTTGACGCCCCGTCACATGATAGGTACCATGATAGGCAGTGCTCTGGAATTAAGACGAGGAAGGTTTGGAAACCGAATACCATGGATATTTCGCTCGGTATCAATACTGGCTTCGCCATTAATCGATTTCCTCGTCCTGAAGACTGGGTTCCGATCGTAGGTGATGAACTCCGGTTGGACACGGTGCAGTTTACGGCGGATCTGCTAAATCCTTTTCTGCCGGATTCGCTTATTGAGCGGGATGTGGCCCATATTCGCTCGTTGTGCGAAGATGCGGGTATTCGCGTGGAAAGTACATTTACTTCGGCATTTACGCGGGTGAACCACGTGTTGCATCCGGACCGGGAAACGCGGCGTGTCTGGATAGACTGGTTTAAACGGTTCATTGACATTTCGGCCCAGCTCGGTGTTTCGGGAATGGGCAGCCATTTCGGCATTATGTCGGTGCACGACAATGCGGAGCCGGCGCTGCGAGAAGAGCGGATTGAGGATGGCATCGCGGCGTGGCGGGAATTGGCGGAACATGCCGCGGCGCAAGGTCTCGATTACGTGATGTTTGAGCCCATGTCGATTCCTCGGGAGGTGGGAGAGACCATAGCGGCAACGCGCGACATCCTTGACCGATGCAGGGAGGGGTTTGCCGTGCCCATGCGGCTGTGTCTGGATGTGGACCACGGCGACCTCGAGTCGTCCGATCCGTCTGATACGGACCCCCACGCCTGGATTCGGGCATTTGGAGAGGAAATCGCGTGTATTCATATTAAACAAAGCCTGCGGGACAAGGGGGGGCACTATCCGTTCACCTGGGAGTATAACGCCCGGGGCAAAATTGTGCCGGAGGAGATTATCGAGACGCTTGCGCTGGCGGGAGTCGAACAATGTACGTTATTGCTCGAGATTTGGCACCGCGAACGCTGGCCGGCGGAGTACCGGGTGCTCAGCGATCTCAAGGCATCGGTAGCGTATTGGAAACCGGCCATCGAGGCCGCCGCAACGAGGCTATAGGAACAATGGCGGGTCATAGACTTGGGGCAATTCAAGGCTGTTATTTGCAAACGAGTCAACGCGATTTTAGTGTGGAGCGTGTCCATGTCCATATGTCGATGACACAATAGGATGCCGGAGGCGCCTTGGGTAAACCGGCGTACACCGAGAGGAGAATAGTGATGAAAACGACAATCTGGCGGCTCGGTTTGGTTCTGATGCTGAGTGTCTTTATCGTAACCGCATGCGGCGAGAAAGAGCAGCCTGTCGTAGAAGCGCCCCCCGAAGGCTTGCCCGAAACCGCGACGCCTCCCGCGGAAGCGGAGGCGCCGCCGGAACCCGAGCCCGTTGCTGAAGAGGCCGAGGGTGCGACAGCCACTGTGTACCGGACAGAGTGGGGCGTGCCTCATATCTACTCGGATTCTATCGAGGCCGCCATGTACGCCTTTGGATACGCGCAGTCGGAAGACCGTCTGGACGATATCATCAAGAATGTGCGCATGGCGTTGGGACGCATGTCGGAGGCCTTCGGTAAAACGCATATCGAACAGGACTACATGCTGCGGGTGTTTCAGAATCCCGAAGTTTCCCAAAGAGCTTACGAAAATGGTCCGGAACGTGTGCGCCTGATTTGTGATGCTTTCACGGCGGGCATTAATGCGTACATGGCAGACCATCCGGATAAGGTGCCGGAATATGGGTTCGAGTTGGAACCGTGGCATTGTATCGCGGTGGGACGCACGATGATCCTGCAATGGCCATTGGGGACCATTCAGGACGATTTGCGAAATCGAAAGGAGAATCCCGGCCGCGGGTCAAATGGATGGGCCATTGCGCCGGAACGTTCCGCGGACAACTGTGCGATCCTGCTTACCGATCCCCACCTGACCTGGCGCGGCATTCAGGTATTTTACGAAGCGCGGGTCAAGGCGGAGGAAATGGACGTTAACGGGCATTTCATTGTCGGCGCGCCGATGATGGGGTTGGGCCATAACGCGAATGTTGGATGGGCTTGTACCACCGGCGGGCCGGATACCTCCGACGTGTACCAACTCAAAGTGAATCCCGAGAACCCCCTGCAATACGAACTTGATGGCGAATGGAAAGACGCTGAAGTGGTTATGATCGAGTTTGACGTGAAGGACGGTGAGCCGTTTAAGCGGGCTGCCGTGTATACGGAATGGGGGCCTTATGTGGAACAGCCTAAAGATGGGATCGGGTATGCCGGGGCGACGCCGTATCTGACTTCCGAAGGATTGCTTGACCAAATGTACCGGATGAATATAGCGGAGAATTGCGACGCCTTTTACGAAGCATTGGGCATGAACGAGTTTATGGAACAAAACCTTATCTTTGCCGACACGGAGGGCAATATCCAATATGTGCGGACAGGCCGCACGCCGAACCGGCCGGAGGGCTACGACTGGTCGGCTCCGGTTCCCGGCCACACGACGGCCACAAAATGGTTGGGGATTACCGACATCGAGGACCTTGTTCAGGTGAAGAACCCAGAATCCGGTTACATGCAGAATTGCAACATAAGCCCTGCGTTAATGTATCCAGATTCGCCGATGACCCCCGATAAGTATCCCGATTACATCTTTAACGTGTCTTGGGATTCAATGAATCCGCGGGGGAGGCGTGCGTTGCAGCTTCTGGGTGCGGATGATTCGGTTACGGAGGAAGAGGCCATAGCGTTTGCTCTGGATGTCTACGATCTTCTCGCGGAACCGTGGCAGAAGGCTCTCAAAGCGGCTGTTGACAGCGCCGGTCAGGAATACATGAAGGACGAAGATTATAAAACGGCTGTCGAGGCCATGCTGGCGTGGCAGGGTAATTATCGAAGCGAGAGCAAGGGCGCGCCTATTATGAAGTTCTGGCGTTTGCGTTGTGAGGATGAGGTGGATGTTCAGGCCATCGCCGAGGGCAAGGAGTTGGAAGCGGCCGATTTAATTAAGCTGGCCGATTTGCTCAAAGAGACGGTCGACGCACTGAAGGAGCAATACGGCACCATTGATTTGGCTTGGGGCGATATCCACTTGCTGGGCCGGGGCGATACCTATGTGGGCTGTGGTGGTGTCGATTACGGCGGCGGCCCGAACAAGAGTAACAAGAGCGAAACCTTGCGCGACGTCGGATATCGTGAGAGTAAAGACATGCCCGGAAAGTATGTCGCGCGCAAAGGCTCCGTGGCGATGATGCTCATGTTTATGCACCCGGACGGCGTTAAGTCTTTCAGTGCGGTGCCTTGGGGGAACAGCAACTACCCGGACTCGCCGCATTATATGGACCAGGGTCGCGAATTATTCGGTCCATTGAAGCTTAAGGAGACGTTCTTCAATAAGGAGGACCTTTTGAATAACATTCAATCTGAGAAGGAAATAGCGCTTCCGTGACAACTTCCGATCAGGTAGGAGAGCAGCATCCGGCACTTCAAGGGCGGGAGGCGTTGGCCCGCGTCATCCGCGAATCTTATGATGTGGGGTTCGTAGAATTGCCGGTGCCGGTGCCGTTGGCGCACCAGCGCCGGCATCGTAAGCTTATGGTGCCCACGGGAGCGGGCAAGTTCCTGATCAAGACCTACAAACGGGACCCGTACGTGTTGGATGCGTTGCGTTTCCAGCACCGATTGTCGCAGCATCTCGATGATCATGGGTTGCCCGTGGCCCGGATTCTCCCCTCGAAAACCGGCAAGAAAATTGTCGAGGGCGAAGGCTGGGCCCTGGAACTGCAGGAGTTTGTCGACGGCAACCCGATGGAAGTGACGTCGGAATCCTTGGCTATTTCGGCGCATGCTTTGGGCCGGTTGCACGACGTCTGCCGCGATTTTCCGCGGCCTGAACGGGACGCTCGGATGTGGCGGTTCAGCGAAGTGCCACGCGCCCTTTTTGCGCAATTCTTTGAAATGGCTAAAGCAAGTGGCAATGAGGACGAAGTAACCGAGCAATGCAATCAGATAGCGCTGTTTTTGCGCGATGCTTCTCAGGAGTTGAGTTTCGAGGCGCGGAACCGCTTCGAAACGGGACTCATTCACGGGGATTGGCACGGGGGCAATCTTATCTTCAAGGAGGGCCGCCTTCAGGCGATAGTGGATTTGGAGTTTGCGGGAGATGGGTGCTTTCTCGAAGACTTGGCGTACGGCGTCTCGAACCTGTGCGTCCGCACCACCATGAAACCGGAACGTCTGGCGAAGCGTACCGATATCATGCTGAACAATTACCAGAAGCACCGCAACATTTCGGCTTACGAGCAGGTCGCGTTGTATTATGCGGTGGGTGTGAAGCACGTCGCGACGGTCTCCTACCAGGCCCTGCAGAACAACGGTTTTGTGGCAGGATATTCGGCCCGTTCGTGGATGGAGCGTCTCGGGAACCAGTGCAAGTGGCTTTCCGACCGCGCACGTGGCGTCCGGTGGGGATGAGCGTCAACAGGGGTTGTCATTAGCAGGTTGGCAGGGCCCTGTGTTCGCTTCATAGCTTGTCTGGATCAATCCCGTTGCATTTGGGGGAGTTCCAGTATGTCAAGCAGGCCCGCAATGGTCGGCTTGGGCGAAACGTAGTCCGCCACCGTCTTGATTTCCGCCTGCGCGTTGGCCGGACATGCAAAGAAGCCCACGGCCTCGCGTAAGGGCAAATCGCCTACCGTATCGCCAATTCCGGCGACTTCGTGCGGTTCGACGCCGAGTTCTCCGAGGAGAGCGTGCAGCGTGCTTCCCTTGTCGACCCCCGCCAAGGAAAGGTTCAGGTAATAATGCGAGCAATTTATGATAAGTCCTGGGCCGTGTTCGCTCACGAACTGTTCCACGCGGGGCTGCATTTTTTGGAGATCCACGGGGTTTTTCGAGAACACCGAAAGCTGCGCCTCTTTGCCGAATTGTATAACCGCTTCGGGGTAGTCCGGCAGCAATTCGGTTTCAATGAAATTGCGGACGGCGCGTAGTCCCTGGACCTTCTCGGGTGTTACGCCGGGGCCGACTCGGGCCCAGTTGTCGTGAAGCGAGTAGAGCACGGCCCCGTTTTCACAGATCACGGGCGCGCGAATATCGAGAATTTTCATCAATACCTCGGCGTAGGGTTGAGGGCGGCCCGTGCAGAGGGTCAACGGGGCCAGAGTGCTTTCGTGTGCCGACGCGGCCTGCGATAACCGGGCAAACTCGAAGAATAGATCGAGCTCCCAAGGAACGGATTCCTCCGGGCTTACGCACCCATCCAAGTCGGTGATGATCCATTTGACGGACATGCAATAAGGGCCTTCTCGATTGTGATGATGTTACCTGCGTGGCGGTAGATGGCCATGTTATGGAGGAAGACCCCGGGCCGTGTCAAACAGGGATAGAGCAGCCACCCCTCAAGAGTGGGCTTCCCGGTTTCAGAACGATTATTAAGGGACCAGAGGAGCCACAAGGACAACATTCTTCACAGGTCATCACAATGAGTTGGGCCGTTTTTAAAAAACACCGGACCCCGTGGGCCGGGAGACCGGTGTTTGAGGTGTACAGGCGTGTGTAACGAAGCGCTTAGTACCGCGGACGACGCTCTTCACGGGGGCGCGCTTCGTTGACTTTCAACGTGCGGCCCTGCAAATCGGCGCCGTTCATGGCGTCGATCGCGGCCTGGCCTTCGGTGTTGTCGGGCATTTCGACAAATCCGAATCCGCGGGACCGGTTCTCGACGCGGTCGAAAATGATGCGGGCGGCACTTACGTTGCCATAGGCCTCGAAGGCTTGGCGCAGTTCGTCCTCGGTGGTTGTGTACGGCAGATTTCCCACGTAGATGTTCATCAAGGCTCCCTTTCACTCCTAGATTCTCGTTCGGATGTGCGCAGCAGAGACGGAAGGCAAAACAACCCTGATGCATGCCGTAGGAAATTACCAACACGCGGCGGGAAATAATAGCTTGCTCGACTCGGTCTACTATCCACGAACTCCGATACCCTCAACTCAACAGGACTTACGATAGCATAAGAGGCAAATTTTGCCAAGAGGAGGGCGGAAAATTCTCAGCATAGGACAATATCGGCATAGCGGCGGGTAAGCCGGCCGCTATGCCGAATAGGGATGCCACGGTCAGCCTTCTTCGAGGACTTTCATGCCCATCAGGTTGGACAGATGGTGCAAATTCTCCATGTGATCGCCGTAGAACACCACACGGTGCAGCAATGTCATGGCGTCCCCGGTTTCAAGCATCGTGCTCCAGTTGGCGGCCATCTCGGCGGCGTCGCGCACCTCGGTAACGATCTGTGTGCGGCAACCGTGCACGGCGCGCTCGGGCACGTCGATGATTTTGCCTGTCGACGCCAGGATGGTGTCGAGATTGACGAGCTTGGTTCGCGTAATGACTTGGTCAAGGCGATACTGCACTTCAGGCACGCAGCCACTGCCGCCGACCTCGGAGTGCCCCCGCAGCAAATAGGGGGCCGCGTCACCGTCGGGGCCATCCATTTTCAACGGCGCCGTGCAGTGTGCGGTCCACAGGGCGTTCCGGGACGTATCGAAGGTGGCGTTGCCTTGGAATCCCGGCTGCTGGATGGCGTACTGGAAGAGCAGCATCGTCAGCAGTGAGTCCATGTCGCCCTCGCACGCCGCGGGGATGCCGCGATCGCGAAGCCGTGCGAAGCCCAGGCAAGGGAACCCGCGCGGCAGCCATCCCATACATGTCCCGACGGCCAAAGCATCGGCCTGTTCCCGCTCGACGAGGCTCTGAAGCGCCACACTGACGCGCGCGGCTTTCTCAATGTCCTCCTTGGTGGGTTCGATGATTTCCTTGGCGCCTTTGGTCCAGGCGTCAATTTCAGCGCGAACGGCTGATTCGTCGGCGTTGGCAACCATCTCGTCGAACATTTTCTCTTCGACGGCGACTACATCCGCCCCGAGGCGGTTTTTGACCTCTTCCGGATTACATGCAGGTGCTGTGCCTCGTGCGGGGGGGAAGAGGAGAATGCGCGTTTGTTTCATCATCGGTACCACGCGCAAGAGCGCCAACGCGCGCTCGAGCTCGTCGTACTCGCTGGTGGCGAGCAGCGCAACCCGGTGCCCTTCACGTAGCCAGCGGGGCGCATACATCCAATCGTGTCCGCTGGCCGGCAACGAGAAGACCGCCATCGGGTGGCCTCCGTCCAGAACCGGGCCTATCACGCGCGTCATCGCGAAATTTTGCACGTTGATCGCGAGTACGGGGGCTTCGGGGCCGGCCTCTTCGAGAAGTGCCTGCGTTTGCTCGGGGCTGCGCGATTCTCCAATAAGAAGTTCAATGTTTCCTAAAGTCTTTTCGGCTTCTGTAAGGCGGGTTTTCGCCGCCTCGATCTGTCCTGCGTCGGCGCCCCAATTGCGGTCCGGTGGTTGGGGCTCTCCAGTAAAAATGACACAAATGCGGGATTTGCCCCGAGGCCCCGCCGACG
Source organism: Candidatus Hydrogenedentota bacterium (assembly GCA_046483455.1). Classification (GTDB taxonomy): domain Bacteria; phylum Hydrogenedentota; class Hydrogenedentia; order Hydrogenedentales; family SLHB01; genus UBA2224. The sequence goes on from JAWODE010000252.1 coordinate 8,620, forward strand.
GTGCCTCGGACGCCCACGCGTGGGTCCAGGCCGCTCCGGCCAACAGCAGTCCTCCCGCGGCCCCCATTCCAAAGAATTCCCTTCGCGTACAGTGCTCACACATCGCTATCTCCTTTGCCAAACATGGCCCTTGCATACCTTTTGCAAACGGTAGAGATATGCTTTCCTTTGTTGTGCGACATTTTCGCGACGAGCCTCATTATAGCAAGCTCGGCGGCGAAATCGAGCTATCGATCCGGGGACCCTCGGAGGGCGGCAGAGATGAGGGGGACCATCCTTCGTCTGCTGGAGGCGGACTTTGAAGGGCGGTGGACTGTATGGACCATATGGACGAAATGGACGGCCGCTCCGCTGTGGCGTCGTCTCCGGCGGATTCTTTGAGGTGGCATGAGCGTTCTGCGCATGATTGATGTGCTGGCGACGTGGCATGCTTGCGCTGAATGGCGCGGGGGACACCCCGCCCCCTGAAGAGTGGGTGGCTTCCGGTTCCCGTGTTTTTGCTTACATGTTTTTGGTTAGGGCTATGCTGCGTTGTCTTCTCTATGATACTATGCATCTGCATACAAGCAGGTGGATGCTTGTTTTGAGGCGGTGGGCAACGGGAGACCGTGGAAGTCTTCTAAACTACGGAGAGAAAGGAGTGGATACTATGGGACCAGCAGGAATGCCGTCAGGGGTGGGGATTTTTGGAGGCCTGTTCTTTCTCATTTGGCTTCTTTTGATGGGCGGGATGATCGTCGGCTGGATTGTCTTCCTCGTGGCTATTTGGCGGGGCATGAAAGCCCATGAGTCCATCGCGCTGAGTTTGGAGCGCATCGCCGAGAAGTAGAGGGAGAAGTTTGGAGACCTTACGGTCGTATGAGTGGCGTGGTTGTGAAACCACGCCACAGCGAGGGTCATGGAGGAAGTGGAGAATGGAAGAGTATTCGATAATTCTAAGCGCGATGGCCTTGGTGTTGGCCTTCAGCATTTTGATGCAGTGCCAGCGGATGAGTCGCGATGTGACTCGCATTGAGCGCAAATTGAACCTTATTCTCAAGCAGATGAGCATTCCTTTTGATGACCCGGCGGTATTGTCGGAACTTCTACCCGAACGTGTGAAGGAATTGGCCCGTCAGCCGGAGGGCAAGAGCCAAGCGATGAGACCTTACGGTCGTAAGAGTGGCGCGGTCGTGAGACCACGCCACAGCGAGGATCATAAGAGCTCCCTTTGTCTGTCCGAGACGGACTTCGCCGAGCCAAGATGACGCAGTCGTGCGACTGCGCCATAACGAGGTAGTGCTGGCCCGTGGTAGTCCGTCTTAGTCCGTGTTTAGTTTCAGAGACGGGCTATCATACCGTTGATCCGGAAAATAGCGCTTTGGCAAACCCGCCCTCCGTTGAAGATCGCGTTCCGGGTTGGTCTACGCCCTCCCGACGCTAAAGTATTGGAAGCCGTTGCGTTTGAGGATGGCGGGGGTGTAGAGGTTGCGGCCGTCGAAGATGACGGGGTCGCGCATGAGTTCGGCCATACGATCGTAATCGGGGCGGCGAAATTCGTTCCATTCGGTGCAGATGACGAGTCCGTCGGCGTTTTCGAGTGCTGCGTAGTTCTTGCGTGCAATGCGGATGCGGTCGCCGTACAGGGCGCTGAGCTTTTTGCCGGCGACGGGGTCGTAGGCGTGAATGGCCGCGCCGGCCTCGAGCAGGGCGTCGATGACGCGCAAGGCCGGTGCGCCGCGGAGGTCGTCGGTACGGGGTTTGAAGGTTGCGCCCCAGAGGGCGAGTTGTTTTTGCGCGATGGCATCGCCGTAGAAGGTCAGAATACGCTCGATGAAGCCGGTGAGCATGCCGTCGTTGACCGCGGCGGAGGCTCTGAGTAGAGAGGCGTCAAGGCTTTGTCCTTCGGCCCAGGCGGCGGTTGCGACCACGTCTTTGGGGAGGCAGGAACCACCGTAGCCCAGCCCCGGGAACAGATACGCGGGGCCGATGCGTTCGTCGGCGGCGACGGCTTCGCGCACGTGGGAGACGTTGGCGCCGGCGGCGTCGCAGAAGGTGGCGAATTCGTTCATCACTGAGATACGAGAGGCGAGCATGGCATTGACGGCGAGCTTGCTCATCTCGGCGCTGGCGAGGTCCATGATGAGAATAGGTTTGCCGGTGCGCAGGAAGGGAGCGTAGAGCTCTTTCATGATTTCCTGGACGCGTACGTCTTCGCAGCCGACAATGATGCGGTCGGGGCGCATGAAGTCGTCGACCGCCGCGCCTTCCTTCATGAATTCGGGGTTCATTACAACGTCGAACTCCTGGGTAGTGAGTTCGCGCATGCGTTCGGCGACGCGCGCGGTAGTGCCGACCGGGACAGTGCTTTTGTTGACGATGATGCGGTAGCCTTTCATGGTCCGGGCGGTTTCTTCGGCAGCCGTCATCACGGCGGAAACGTCGTGTTCACCATGTTCAAGCGGCGGGGTGCCGACACACAAAAACACGAGGAGGCAATCATCGATGGCTTCTTCGATGTTGGTGGTGAAGTGAAGACGCTCCTCTTCGATGTTACGGGTGAGGAGTTCTTCGAGGCCGGGCTCATAGATGGGCATGTCGCCTTTTTTGAGCTGGTCGATTCGGGCTTCGTCGATATCGACGCAGGTAACGCGGTGGCCCGTGTCCGCGAGACAAGTTCCTGCGACCAAGCCAACGTATCCGGTGCCGATTATAGAAATCCGCATGATGATGCATCCTCCGAAGTGGGCGCTAGGGCGCGTATGCTATCACATTCCCCACATTGGCCGCAGGCGCGACGAAGATTGCGTGAGGAAAGAGCAGCGGGAGCCCTTCGATTGGGCTCCCGCTGGTTGGAGTCTGTACAGGGCGTTATGCCCAGGTCATGGCGGTGACTTTTTCCGTGATAATGGACTGTTTCAGGCATTCGACGGCCTTACGGAGTCCTTCGCTGTTAGACATGAGCGAGTCTTCGTGCTCGATGCTCAACACGTAGTCGTAGCCGATGAGGCGTAAGGTGGAGATAAAGTCCTTCCACCACTCCATGCTGTGGCCGAATCCGCAGGTACGGAAGAGCCATGCGCGGTTAAACTCATCGCCGTAATGTTTGGCATCGAGGACGCCGTTGACGCGGGCGTTCTGGATGTAGACCATAGAGTCTTTCGCGTGAACGTGGAAGATGGCTTTCTTAAGAACGCGGGCGCATTCGATTGGGTCCATGCCCTGCCAGAAGAGGTGGCTGGGGTCAAGGTTGGCACCCAA
>JAWODE010000336.1:0-9220 GCA_046483455.1 Candidatus Hydrogenedentota bacterium
AACGCTTCTTCCCACGTCAGCCACATGACCTGTCCACAGGAGTTATTTGCCTTTTGAATCAAACCGTCCTGTCCGTAGCAGTCATTTTCAATTAAAATTAAACCGTAAGGATTTGTTAAAACATCCTGATCGTGAGCAAAATGGCGATGCCACCTCGGTGCCGCTTGAATTCCCTCCCTTCGGCGCCTTATTTGTCGTGTTCCGCGAGTCTGTCGGTGAGAAGAGTCAAGGCACGAGCAATTTTGTGACTGTCGAACAGGTTCAGGAACTCGAAGGTTCGTGGACCGTGTCTTTCGAACCGGACTGGGGCGGACCCGGACCGGTAGTTTTCGAGGAACTGGTGAACTGGTCGGAACGGCCCGAGAACGGCATCCGCTTTTACTCTGGTACGGCGACCTATTCGAAAACGTTCACATTGCCCGCGACCATACGGAAGGCGGGCGGTCTGTTGCTTGACTTGGGCGACCTCTGCCATATGGCTTCGGTGCGCATCAACGGCGAGGATGCGGGCGTCGTGTGGGCGCCGCCCTTCCGTGTCGACATTGCTCCCTTTGCACAGCCGGGCGAGAATATGCTGGAAGTCGAAGTCGTCAACAACTGGCCCAACCGGCTTATCGGCGACGCGGCCCAGTCGCCCGAAGACCGTTTTACGAGGACCAACATTACGAAGTTTGAACCGGACACACCCCTGGAACCCTCCGGACTGATGGGGCCGGTGCGAATCATCTATACCGATTGAAGCCGGCGAAATGGCTTCCAAGGCCTATTTTAGCGGGATGTGTACGTTGAACGAGTGGCTGCGGTCCTCGTCGGCGGCACAGAATAACACCGCCGGGCGGTTGTTTTCGCGGTAGAGTTGGGGACGCTCCAGGTGTAAATACTCTTTCGTCGTGCCATTTTCCCAGCGGACCGTGCGCGTGGTCACGAGTGGATGGGCCGACGGTTTCCAATCGTGGCCGTCTATCGATTCGAAGAGCACCAGCGCGCGGCGATGTTCCGAATAATTGGCTTGCATATCCTTCACGATGGCGTAGAACCGGTCTTTCTGATACCAGATGAACGGGTCTTCGGCGGGGAATTTACTCGTTTCGTGCGTCAAGATGGGGTCCGGGTCCTTTGTGAACGGCCCGAGCGGATTGTCGGCCACCGCCACGGCATGGACCACCTTCTCGTTCACCCCCAGGCATTTGTACACCATCAGAAACCATCCGTCGGGATGCTGGGCCACACTCGGATTCGAGGTCATGTAAGCGTCATACGAGCCGGGTGTCGCGGGGATAAGCGGTTTGTCAACGCGGGTCCATGGCCCCGAGGGGTGATCGGCATAAGCGACTCCAATGCGTTGTGTGCGGCGCGTGGGCTCCCAGTACGGCGCTTTGGGAGTCGGCATGCCGTCCGGAATCTCGCCTTTCACACGCGCGGAGCTGAAATACAGGTAATACTTGCCCTGTGCGTGGATGATTGTGGGGTTGTGCGTCGTGTTCGTCACCCAGTTAGGGCCTTGATTTCCGGGAAGAGCTACAGCCTCGAACGTGTAGGGGCCAACTGGGTCGTTTGCCACCGCGTGAGCGATTTCCGAGTGCGATAACCATGCGAAATGGCCCAGTTCGCGCGGCCAGCGAGCGTACAGAAGGTGGCATGTGCCGTCCGGCGTTCGTGTCATGCTGCCGCCCCAGATGTACCAGTCCTCGTCGATGAATTTAGCCCTTTGCGGTACTGGCTGAATCATGGCGTTAAGATTCAATGCGCTGTTTTCGGTTTCAACGCCAATGGCGGCTCTCGCTGCTAGGACGAGCGCGGTACCCCCTGCGCCCTGTGCAAGAAACTCTCTGCGGTTAATGCTCCTTCTGCTCATAATGCCTCCTTTCATTCCACCGCATTGTGAGCGACCGCGCGAGACCAGCGCAAGTGTGGAGGTGGCGGCCATGCCGCGACGGTGACAGGCCGTTTGCCCATTTGCTACTCTCGCAAGAAGACGACCAACCGGACACCCAGGAGAGAAAATACGATGAAAGAAATATCCCGGCGAAGCTTTATCAAGGCCACCGCGGTGGGGGTCGGTGCTCTCGCAGCAAGGCGTCCTTTTTCCAAGGTTCTGGGCGCGAACGGCGATATCCGGGTCGGGGTCGTGGGTTTCCATGGACAGGGCGGCAACCACATCGAGAATTTTCTCGCCATGCCCGGGGTTCGCCTGGTGGCCTTGTGTGACGTTGACGAACGAGTCCTGAATAAAATGGCCCACGTATTGGAGAAGCAGAACGTCAAGGTCGCGAAATATACCGACGTACGGAAGCTGCTCGAGAATGACGAGGTCGACGCGATCAGTATCGCCACGCCCAATCACTGGCATTCGCTGATCACCATCTGGGCGTGTCAGGCGGGCAAAGACGTCTATGTCGAGAAACCCTGCAGCCACAACGTATACGAGGGCCGCAAAGCGGTCGAGGCGGCCCGGAAGTATAAACGAATTGTCCAACATGGCACCCAAAACCGTTCAAGTAGCGATTGGGCCCGGCAGATTGCGGCCGTACAGAGCGGGAAGTACGGGAAATTACTGGTCTCTAAAGGCTACTGCTGCAAACCGCGGTGGAGCATCCGCTACAAACGCATTAAAGAACCGCCTGACCCCCTTCATTTCGATCTATGGTTGGGGCCGGCGCCGGAACAGCCCTACCACGGCAATCTGGTGCATTACAACTGGCATTGGTTTTGGGATACCGGCAACGGCGACATCGGCAACCAGGGCGTGCATGAAATGGACCTCGCGCGCTGGGCCATCAAGGACGCGACGCTACCGAAGAGCGTGGTCAGCATGGGCGGCCGCTGGGTGAACGGACGCGATTTCAGCGATCAAGGCGAAACGCCCAATATGTTGCTTTCCGTGTTCGATTACGGCGAAACGCTGCTGGTTTTCGAGACCCGCGGGCTGGTCGGCAAGCGATTCCGGAGAACCTACCCCCGGAAAGTGACGGTCGAGTTCTATCTCGAAGAAGGCGTTATTCGAGATGGAAAATTCTATCCGAAGGGGAGCGACAAGCCGGAACCCCTGATCGACGTGGACCCGGGCATTCATCCTAATGGACCGTTCGGCAATTTCATCGATTGTGTTCGGAGCCGCAACCAGGATGAACTCAACGCCGACATTCTGAAGGGCCATTACTCGAGCGCGCTGTGCCATCTCGGCAACATCTCCTACCGCGTGGGCGAAGAGGTGCCTTTCGAGGAGCGCCCCAAGGTCTTTACGCAAAATCATATCGTGAGTGACAGTATGGAGACCGTGCTGGCGAATACCCAGGCACTCGGCGTTACGCCGGGAAGAGACACGTACCGCCTCGGTCCGAAACTCGCTTTCGACGGCGAGACGGAACAATTCGTTGATAATGGCAGGGCCAACGAGCTTCTCACGCGGGACTACCGCGCGCCGTTCGTCGTGCCGGAGAGGGTGTAGGCGTGCGGATACAAGAATTATTAACGGGGGGCGGCGGTAGCAAAATGAAGGGTAGGCACCCTTCGCGACGCAATTTCCTGCGTGCCGCGGGAATTGGCGCGTTGTCGGTCATTGGCCGAAGCGTGCCGGGAGACCAGAGCGAACGTCCCCGGCCGCGCCCGAATTTTGTGGTCATTCTCACCGACGACCAGACCTACCGGGCCATCGGGTACACCAATTCCTCTGTACAAACGCCTAACCTCGATGCGCTGGCGAACAGCGGGATCATCTTCGATTATGCATACATCGCCACGCCCATCTGCGCCGCCAGTCGCGCCAGCATGCTTACAGGACTCTTCCCGCAGGAACATGGGTCGGTGGGATTGGATGCTTCTGAGTTTCGAAAGCGGGTGGTGGATGAAGGCAGTCTTCCAACCTTGGCGACGCTGCTGCGGGCGGCCGGGTACCAGACCGGATTCGCCGGGAAATCGCACTTGGGCGACCCGAAAGCGTACGGTTTTCAGGAAGGGAGGGAATACAAAGAACGCGGCGACGAACCGACATTTGATGCCGCGAAGCGGTTCCTTGAGACGCGCGAGAGCGGCACGCCGTTTCTGCTCTGGGTCGCTACGCATCAGCCCCATATCCCGTTGCTTCCGGAAGATGAATGGCTGGAGCGGTACGACGATATAAATATCCCCATCGACCCGAATTTCCGGGAAAAGCCACCCTCCGGCAGCCTTTACAACCAGGGGCTGCCCGGCCAGCAATACTACCGCGATTCAGAAGCTACGAGGAACTACGAGGATATCCCGGCCGGCCCTCCGCGAAACCGCGAGCAAATCCGCGATTTTACGAAGGCCTATTACGCGACCATAACACGTCTGGACGACCAAGTCGGACAACTTGTGGATTGCCTCAAATCTACCGGACAGTATGAAAACACCGTTATTGTCTTTTTATCGGACAACGGGTATTTCCTGGGGAACCACGGGCTCGGCAACAAGATTACGATGCACGAAGAGTCGGTGCGGGTCCCGATGTTTCTCCATTGGACGGGCCTCCCTGTGAAGGGTGTCCGCTCAGAGAGTCTGGTTTCCAGCCTTGACGTGATGCCTACGTTGCTTGAATTGGCCGGTGAGAAAGCGCCCGGCCACATTTCGGGAACCAGCCTTGCGCCTTTGTTCACGGACCCGGAACGCGGTCTCCGCGGATATGTCGCCAGCGAATGCGTTGGCGTGGGCGGGAAGCCCGGCGAAGGCCACCGCATGGTCCGAACGAAGCGCTGGAAGTATGTGCTTACGGGTATCCTCGAGGAAGGCCTTTTCGACGAGAAACGCGATCCTTTTGAATTACACAATCTGGCAGGCGACCCGGAATACCGGGAATCGCTCGTGCTTATGCGTCAATACATGCGTGATTGGATGGACAAAACCGGCGATACCCACCCCGGATGGATTCAACAGCCATGAGATTAATCATCAGGATCCTTGTTGCCTTAAACGCCCTGCTGCTCTCGTTCGGGGTCTTCCCCGTGGAAGGCGGCGAGGTCTCGCAGGAAGACGTACAGCGAAAGACGTTCTCGGGGTTGACGGCCGAACGCGACGGCGCGGCCGTACGGTTGGCGTTCCGGACAGGCGGTGGGGCCGCTTCGAACGAAAACCCCCTTACAGCGCGCATCCACCGAAAGACTTTCGAAGATTTCACTTTCGGCACCGATTATGCCGAGTATTTTCATGAAATGCCCTTCGAGGGCGCGGAAGTCGTCAAGAAGGTGACCCTCACCCGCGACGAGGGCATTCTCTTCTCATGTACCGACGCTACCGTGGAGATAGGGAAGACATACGCGTACTGGGTTGCCTCGCCGGATGATGCCCTCGCTACCGGCCCTGCGCCTGTGAAAGTTCGCGAGCCTGAGGTGTGGTGGCCGAAAGCCAAGATCGACGCGCGCCTGAGAGCCCTCGCCGAAGCCTTTCCCGACCGTACGGTGCTGAAAATGTACGGTTATACGGCTGTCGGCGAACCGCTTTACGGGATGCTGGTTGGAAAGACGAAAGGCGGACTGGCCCTGGTCGGGGCGATTCACGCCGGGGAGGCGGGTCCCGAGCTCATCCTGCCCGCCGTCAAACGTCTTCTTGAAGAGGAGCCCGCGCTTCTGGACGAGATAGGGCTCGCCCTTCTGCCAGTGGTCAATGCGGACGAACGGGAACGCCAAGTCCGCGGCTGCCCATGGTACCTCCGCAAAAATGCCGTAGGTGTCGATCTCAATCGCAACTTCGACGCCCTGTGGGATGTTGTGGATAAAACGTATGGTTTGAGCACCGATGATCCTGTGTCCGCGACGTACCGCGGGCCACGCCCCAACTCAGCGCCTGAGACGCATGCCGTGATGGCTTTTATCGAGGAAGCGCAGCCAGGCCTCGTGCTTTCCTATCATGCGCTGGCCTCGATTACCGGCGCGTCGTTTTTAGCCCCGAAAGCGGCCAAAGACGATTCGGCGTTTCTCGAGTGGCCTCGCAAGGTTCTCGAGGCGTATGGCGGAGGCATGTACCCGGGTGGAGAACGGCGGGAGCGCATCAGTTTCGGCACTTCCTCCGGCAGTTTTCCCACGTGGCTTTATCTGAAAAAGGGCATTCCCGGCTTCGACGTCGAGTGGGACGGCAATCCCGAGACCGAGGCGTGCCGTCGTGATGAAGTCACCCCGGAAATCCTTAGTCTCAACCAGCAACAACATTACAGGGGTATTCTCGCGGCTCTGCGTGCGATGGCGCAGCCTTGAATACTTTGCGGCATCGGGCTGGTCCTGCCTGCGGAGAGATAGGGAAAACGCCCCAATGAGCGTTGCGATCACATCGGAGAAGGCTACTGGTATTTTTGTGCGCATCTGTCGGGATATGCCAGGTATTCCCACTATTCGGCGGATGACCGCTTTGATTTTGGGTGCTTTTTGGTGGTAACCTTGGTCGATTTAATGCGAGGTGTAGCGTGCCTGAGGAACCTCCGAGCCAGCAGAGTGTCCTGCGCGCGCTGGCGCTGGTGGGCCAGCTGGGTTTGGTGATCGCGGCGCCCATTGTGGTAAGTGTCATTGGTGGCGTGTACCTGGATGCATGGCTGAAGGGGAGAGGCATCGTACTCGTAGTGATGATTGTTTTAGGAGTCGGTGGCGGTATTGCGGGGGGGTACCGACTGCTGGCAAAGGAGATTTCGTGGAAACGCTGAGGCGGTTCCGTTTGATGGCGGTTCGGTTGGGACTGCTTTTGACAATGGTCCTGGCCATTGGCGCATACGCGTGGGAACCTGCGCTGGGTAAGGGGCTGCTGGGAGGCGGGATTGCAGGGGTCTTGGCCTTCTGGATTCTGGCGCGGCGAACGGAGAAACTTGCAAAAGCGCCGCGTGAAAAGATACACTTCCCGAGCTATTCTTGGACAGCCGCACGGCTGCTCTTTTATGGCGTAGTTCTGGTATGGGGGTACCGGCTTGACCCAGATTCGTTGCGCGGATTGATCGGCGTAACGGTGGGATTGTTCGTCATTCAGGGGGTGGTCTTGTTTCTGGGATTGACCGGGTTGGACTTGAAGACCGAAGAAGAGTTGAAGACCGAGGAAGAGCAGGATGGAGAATATCGGTGAACGCCTAATATGGTACTACGTGCCATTTACGAATATCGCCCTGCCGCTTGGAGGCGTCAATGTTCTGACTATCTTCAATACGCTGGTGGTTATTTTCGTATTGCTGACACTGATGCGACTGGCCATCCGGCGCTTGGAGAAAATTCCGGGGCGGGCGCAGGTTTTGGTCGAGATGTTTGTCGGAGGGTTCGACGATTTGGTCGCGGGCGCGCTCGAGTTGGAGACGCGACGCGAGAATCGGAAGTATTTTCCCTTAATTGCCGCGCTGTTTTGCTTTCTCCTCCTATGTAATTTTATGGGGTTTTTGCCGGGCGATATATTTCAGGAACCGACGGCTGATATCAATACCACCTTGTCCCTGGGCATCATGGGATTGGTCATATCGACATATTCCGGAATGCGCGCTAAAGGGATCGGGGGGTACTTCCAGGACTTGCTCGGACCGATGTGGTCGGAGGAAGGAGCCGAAGGCTTGGCTAAGATTGGAGGGAAGTTGTCTGCCCTCTTCTTTTTTCCGCTTAACGTGGTCGGCGAAATGTCCAAGGTGATATCCATCTCGTTCCGTTTATTTGGCAATATCATGGGCGGAGCGATCATCATCATTGTGGTCTCGACGCTGACATATAATGTGATGCTCCCGATAGGATTGAGCTATTTCTTCTGTTTTTTCGTAGGAACCATTCAGGCCTTTGTATTCACGATGCTGACGCTCACCTATATTGCGGTGGCCATCAAATGAACGCGGCCTAGAAAGGGATCCGGTAAATACATTGGATATTCCAGCAGAAACATGGCTGATTATAGGCCGTTGTTTGGGAGCGGGCTTTGCTCTGGGACTTGGCGGTTTGGGCGCGGCGCTGGGGATGGGTATTGCCGCGGGCCAGGCTAATGAAGGGATCATGCGTCAACCCGGGCAGCACGGCTACATGCTGCGCGCGATGCTTATCGGCCAGGCGGTCGGAGGCAGCCCGTCGATCTTCGCGTTGGTCGTCGGCCTTTTAATCGCGTTTCTGGGTGTGCGGGCGCCAGAGACAATTGGCGGCAACGTGGTGTGCGCGTACATCGCGGCGGGCATCGCCATCGGATTAGGATGTTTTGGAAGCGGTTGGGGATGCGGTTATCCCGCGGGCGCGGCGTGCGATGGCGTGGCGCGGAATCCCCGGCGGTCCTCGCAAGTGGTTTCCGGCATGGTAATCGGCCAGGCGGTTGCACAGTCCCCAAGCATTTTCGCGACGGTGATTGCGCTGATCATGCTTTTTTCGCCCCAAGTGGGCACCGACTGGGCGGTGATGGGAATTTTGTTGGGCTCGGGGCTTGCCGTTGGCGCGGGAGCGCTGGGCCCCGGCTTTGGGTCGGGCCAGGCGGCGGGCGGCGCCGTCAAGGGACTTAGCCGGTGGCCGCGAGCCCATGGTCTGGTGGTGCGCACCATGCTGGTAGGTCAGGCCGTGTGCCAGACACCGGCCATTTTTGGTTTGTTGGTGGCGTTCATCATGATGTACGGGCTTCGCGATGCTGAAAACACCCTCGTGTGGTGGGCACGAACGCTGGCCGCGGGCATTTCGGTGGGCGTTGGCGGCATTGGGCCGGGTTTAGGCAGTGGCATAGCGGCGAGCAAGGGGTGTGAAGCATCGGCCCTGAATCCTCTAAAAGAAGCCGTGGTATTGCGTACGATGCTGACAGGCCAGGCGGTATCCCAGTCGACGGCCATTTATGCGCTGATTATCGCGCTGGTCATTTTGTTTGTTGTGTAGAACGGAGCGCGCCCGGTGGCGGCGCACGATGTGGGAGAAGGAACTATGGATCTGAGCACAGTGGTCACAGTATTGCAGAGCGTGACGGCCCAGGCAGGCGAAACCGCCTCATCGGCGATTTCGGGTGCGGACATCCGCGCCGCCGGCGCGTTCATTGGCGCGGGGCTCTGCATGGGATTCGGCGCGTTCGGACCGGCTTTGGGTGAAGGGTTCGTTGCGGGCAAGGCTTGCGAGGCGATTGGACGCGGGCCTGAGAATGCCGGTCTCCTGACCCGCACAATGCTTATCGGTCAGGCGGTAACCGAGTCCACGGGGATTTACTCGCTGGTGGTGGCGTTGCTGATTCTCTTTGTGCTGCTTTAAACGATAGAGCGTTTCGACAGCGATGGTCACGATCAATCTCACCATAGTGG
>JAWODE010000337.1:0-3898 GCA_046483455.1 Candidatus Hydrogenedentota bacterium
AGGAAGCCTACGCCATCAACAACTACGGCGATATCGTCGGAACTGCAACCTACAACAACGGAACCGTTTCGTACACTCACGCATTTCTGCTGGAGGCTGATCGCATCGTCCCCGAGCCCGCGACGGCGAGCCTGTTGGGGATTGGCCTGAGCGGCTTACTGGTCTTACGGTTTTGCAGGAAGAAGATCTGAATCTTTGCGGGCGGTGCTTAGGCGTCTCAGTGTGAATCCGAGTAATACAGGAAGACCGCCAGGAAGGCCGCGCCTGTCGTAAACGCTCTGGGTTCCTGTTTGCGCAGGAATGACGGAGAGGAGCGTGGGCATACCAAGCGTGTGAAGGGCGGGAACGGGGCCGCGGCGAGGGAGTAGCATTCTTCGTGTCTTGGTGGTCAAGAACATTCTTACACAGAGGCACGTTGATCACGGAGGAGCAGGGCCGGAGGCAAGACTGTGCGCTTCGTAATCCACGCCCAACGCATGGGCCCTGACATGCGCATTGCTTGCCCCGGCCAACCGACTGTCGACGTATTACAGATTCTTTGGTCCTCACGCGAAAAGCATTCGGGACAGACCCCGGTTTACTGCGTAAACTGCCGAATCAGTCCCAGCTTTTCGCGAATCTTCTTCGCAATCCCTGAATACTTCGACGCACTCCGAACGGGAGACGGAATCCCGGGATCGCCGAGCGCCAGCTCGGTATTCTTTTGGCACTCGCCGGCGGGGCTTGCGCCTCAAAAGGGGACACAAGGCCCGGTTCCCATCGTCATTCCTGCGGAGGCAGGAATCCAGGGCGCTTGCGGGCCCCGCGGTGTTCGTCCGTGTTTGTCCGTGCTTGTCCGTGTGGCGCTGCCTCGGATATTTTTCCGGTGTGGGACCGGCGCTCTCGCCGGTCGTTATTGCAAGGAGCGCGGACGTATCCGTCCGCGGTGGTCTTAAGGACAGGTTGGACAACCTGTCCTCCGTTGCCGGAATGGGCTTGGCGGCATGTTCATGGTGGAGAAGTGAGCCCAAGGGCTCATGTGAAACGATCAGGGCGCGCGGTGTTCGTCCGTGCTTGTCCGTGCTTGTCCGTGTGGCGCTGCCTCGGATATTTGGCCGGTGTAGCACCGGCGCCCTCGCCGGTCATTATTGCAAGGAGCGCGGACGTATCCGTCCACGGTGGTCTTATGGACGGGCTGGAAAGCCCGTCCTCCGTTTCCGGAGTGGGCTTGGCGGCATGTTCATGGGGTAGGGGTGAGTCGCGGGCTCATGGTTTACTGCCTGCCTCGAAAAATCCTCCGTTGCCGGAGCGTGGTGACTGTCGGCGGATGCGTCCGTTTTGCGTGTTTGCTTGCCGTGGCGCCCTCCTGTGCTACACTCGGGGCACGGAGGAAAGGAGCGCCGTAAGCGACCATGCATGTTCTCTGGTTGGGTACGCATCTTTGGCCGAAAGGGTACGATCTCAGCCCATTTCTCGCGCCGCGGGGTCATGAATTGCGCACCCTTACCATTTCGGAGGAGTCGGATTTTCATTTCGACGCGCGGGAGACGGCGACTCAGGTTATCGAGCGAATCTCGCGCGAGTGGCCCGTGGATGTGCTTTTGTGCTGGCTGCCCGAACTGTTGCCGCCACCGCTCGAGGTCGAGCATTGCCCTATCCCGACCGTCGCTGTGTTCTCGGATTGGAACATCTATTTTCCCCAGTTGGAACACAACATGGCGCGCTATGACCGCGTTTTCTGCGACAAGCTGGGGGCGGAGAAGCTCCAACTCCGCGGTGTGAAGCCTCAACACTTTTTCTCGTTCTACTCGCAGAACAGCCGGGTGCACCGGAAAGTCGATATCGAAAAGGATATCGACATCGTGTTCGCGGGCAGCCTCAACCACGCCATTCATGCCGACCGTGCGCGTTGCCTCGAGAAAGTCGCCGCGTTGTCGGACCGTTACCGTGTCCGCATCTGCAGTGGTTATGATGAGGAAGCGTATACCCGATTGCTGAATCGCGCCCGTATTGTGTTCAATCACGCCGTGCGAGCGGAAATGAACATGCGGTGTTTCGAGACCCTTGCTTGTGGGTCTCTCCTTTTTCTGGAAGAATCGAATATCGAGGTGCGCGATTATCTTCAGGACCGGCGTGAGGTCGTCCTGTACCGCCCCGACAATTTAACGGAATTGCTCGTGCATTACCTTGAACACGAGGAGGAAGCACACGCGATTGCCGCGCGAGGGCATGCCAAATCTGAAGGACTCGCTCTTGAACGGCGGCTTCCGGACTTTTTCGATGCGCTGACCGGCTTGAAGCCCGGCGAGCGCGCATATCACGCCTTCCGTAACGAAGAAAAATGCTACGCCGATATCATGCAATATTCCTCGAGCCTCGATGCGGCGCAACAGGTGCTGGTAGGAGAAGCCATCGACCATGCACTCGCGCATTCTCCCGATTCGCCGGCGTTTCTGAGTATGGCCGCCCAAAATAGGACCAAAGATCTTGCGTATCTGGAAGGCGAAGACCGCAAAGCAGCGGTGAAGCGTATCCTCGTACACCTGCAACGGGCTTGCGAAATCGTCCCAGACGACGTGGTCCCCTGGTTAAACCTCGCGATGATATGTGCACGCGGCAGCGCGCCCGAAGTTGCACCCCGCTTTTACGAACGCGCGGCGGTGGCGCAGACATGTGAGCTGGGCGCGTTGCTGATGGGGTCGGTGACCGATCCCTTCTATGTGGAGTGCCGCCGGGCTTTGGCTACGGGAGAGCAGCGGGCGGAAATGCTCAAGGCCGCCGCGGCGACTCGTCTCGCGGAGATGCTGGTGGAAGGCGGTGACCCGGCAGGAGCGCTCGAGTGGGCCAGCCGCGCAGTAGCATGGTGGCCCGATATCGCGCCGCCGTACCGCGCGAAATCCATGGCCCAGGTGAAGCTCGGTAATGTCGCGGGGGCCGCGGAAACCCTCGAGGCATCCCTTCCCCTGACTGCGTTCCATGCTGAACACCGCGCCGCGCTTATCGACACTTGGCGGGGTCTGGGTCAGACCGCCAAGGTCCGCACCCTCGCTTCTGAAACCGCGCGCCTGTTTGACGCCTGTGAAGGCTGGGAAGCGCTTGCCGCACGGTTCCGGGCTATCGCCGCGGAGATGGGCGCGGAAACGTAGTATGTCTCGAATGTCACCACATCGTTCATTGAACTATGTGCGAGGACATCGATCAGTACCTTCATGATAGAGCGTCCGGGTCGGGTGAAACGGAAGCGGTTCTTGCTGGTGAGCATCCCGCGGAGGGATAGCCCGAGCGCGATCCCCGTCGTCCCGAGCACATAATAGGGCATGCAATGCGCAAGCAATTCGAAGGCGGGATGCCATCGGCCCCAGTAGGCCATTGTTACAACCAGCATCATTCCCCATGCGAGGACCCGAAGTGCCCAACGAAACGAAACCAGCCCAAAAGAAGCGGCGTCGGACGCTAAAGCGTCTTCGAACGTTTCTTCCCCACTGGCCGGTTCGCCGTTTCCGGACGTTGGGGCCTCGATGTCAGGTTCGGAGGCGTTTTGTTGTTTGCCTGTTTCATCGGTCATCATGGAATTGCTCACACTTATTGCTATTCGGTTCAGTATCCCCCTTTTCTCGGGGCGCATTGCAACAGACTCGCTGAGGAACTGTTCGGGATAAGAAGGGAGTTTGTCTTCATTCACTGATTTTGCAACGGACTGTTTACATTACATGCCGGGCGGCATGGGGAGACAAAAGGCGCGGTTCGGAAATCTGTGTTAAGTCTATTAAGAGCAAAATCTTAGCGGCGCCTTGTGGTTTACAGTAGAAATGTGGAGTCGCGGATGGTATACTCGCGCGTTATCTGGCCGCGGGGGAGCATTGCCTGGGCGGCTACAGGTTCAAACACGGAAGGGAGGTGTTGCGGATGGCAGAGATCA
>JAWODE010000356.1:0-4490 GCA_046483455.1 Candidatus Hydrogenedentota bacterium
GTTCCGGCTTGTGGTCGGGATGCCGGTATACAAGAATGCGCCAGCAGTCGGTGAGACTCATGCGGCGCCGCGCAAACAAAAACAGCAAATCATCGAGTACACCATACGGCATGAGGTCGGCTTCATCCGTTTGGTCGGGGGCTAGCTCGGCGCTGGGCGGAATGGCCAGCACGTGCTCGATACTCGCGATCCGTTCGCGGGCGGCGATCCGTTCGAGAAGGGCCGTGAGGATCGTTTTGGGCACATTCGCGATCGGCGAGTACCCACCCTGGTTGTCGCCGCCGGTCGTAGTATAGCCTACGGCGGCCTCACTCAGATTTGACGTAACCAAAAGCAACCCCCGCTCGTTATTGGCCCAATTGAGCATCATACTGCCCCGTATCCGCGCCTGGAGGTTTTGCTTCGCGATGGGAGTCACGTTCTCCGAACCATCCGCCAGTTCGGCCGCCTTCTCGAAGGCGATTTTGGCTTCCTCACTGATATCGGCCACCTTGAATGGCACGCCGAGTTCTTCAGCCAGCGCGCGCGCCGCCGCTTGGGTGGCATCGCTGCTGTAGGCCTTGTTGGGAAGGTACGCAACTTTTACGCGGCGGGCATAGTCCGCCGCTGCCGCTCCGGCATCGAGCGCTTTCGCCGCATGCACCGCCAGCAGCAAGCACAGAGAGCTGTCTCTGCCTCCGGAAAGCGCCACCAGAAACCTGTCGAATGTGCCCACTTTTTCAAAATAATCGCGCAACCCGAGCACGAGAGCGTCGAACAACTGGTCAAGAAATGCGTCGGCGCCTACAGATGTTTCAGAACCAGCCGCCAGAAAAAGATTCGCCGGCATTTGCGCCGCATACTCTTCCGCTTTCGCCGGCGTATACCTCTTCTCATCGAGGTCGACCACCAAGGAACCGTCCGGTTGCCGGTTGTGTTCGACACGTTGCCGCCACGTCGAATTCTCGGCGCGGACACGCCCCACGTCGTCCAAATTGACGACCCCCGCGGCAAGCGTCCAGTAGTCTTTTGACAAGACGGACCCCTCGGCAACGATGCCGTCCGGCGTTGCGACAAGCCCGCCCCCGTCAAACACGAGGCGGCTGCTGTCGCACCCAAGCAGATTGGCATACGCATACACGCAGGCAAAACTACCGGCCGCGCCAAGCACCAGGCGTTTCCGCTGTTCGTTCTTGAGCGGCGTAAATGGCGAGGCACTGCTGTTGCAGATGATCTCCGCCCCCGCGAGCACACGCTCACCCGCGGGCTGATTGGTTGACCACAAATCTTCGCAAATCTCGGCGCTTACGCATCCGAAAGGCAGTTTGAACACCACATCGCCTATCGGAACGCCGTGTAGTTTGCTTACCCCTCGACGCCATGCGGTCCAGTTGCGACCTTCGTAGAAAATGCTGTACGTGGGTAGATACTTTTTTAGAACCACTCCGCGTACCGACCCGTCATAGGCCAGTGCTGTTCCGTTGTACATCATCGAGTCGAGGCACACGGGGAGGCCGAAAAAGACCGCGATCCCCTTGGTCGCTGTTGCAAGCTCCTCGAGCGCGGCCCAACCTCGGCGGGCGATTTCCGGCCAGAACACCCGGTCCTCGAGACTGTATCCCGATACGGCCAGTTCCGGCGTCACAAGCAGGTGAACGTCTTGGCCACGCGCCGCCTGCACCACTTCGCGCAACCGTGCCGCGTTACCGGCGAAGTCGCCTACCTTCACCGAGACCGACGCCACACCGATCTTCACCAATCGCATATCCCTACTTCGCCCCCTCTTTCCGTCCGAATAACATCATCGCCTTATCCTAGCACGTTTGCCATGCGGGAAAACGTGACGTGCCGGTCCACCTGTTTCCAAGCCCCGGAGAATAGAATCTCCTGACTCGTCCCACGTTCCGCGTGATCGCTCGCTTATCCCGGTCCCCATTCTCGAGTCACTTTGTGCTTACGCCACATCGGGATTCTCCAGAAGGCCGGCTTTGTCCTTTCCCACGGACTCAGACAACACGACCCGGTAGATCTCGGGATTCCGCAGCCGCTTAAACTCATCCGGCAAGGACGCGATTCCCTGTTGCGTCCTTTTGCGGATGTCCTCCAATCCCGGTTGAGCTGTGATACGCTTGCCGCTGTCGAAATATGTTTCAAGTACCTCTTCGCTGCGAGCGGTGTTGCGAATCCGCGAACGAATGTGAGGATCGCTACGCCGGCGGCCTTCGATATCGCCCGAACTCGCGATGGATTCGCCATTGGTATATAAGACATCGCCCACCGGCTGGCCCTGATCATCAAAGTACCGGACCGGACGCTTGCGTCCCGGGTCTGTCGCTTTCTCGACGTTCGACGATATCTTGATGCGGGGGCGCCATACGTTTTCATCCTTCACCGCCACCAGTTTGTACACTCCGCTCAGGGCCGGACAATCGCCCGACGTGATGAGATGCGTGCCGACGCCCCAGGCATTGATTTTCGCGCCCTGCCGTTTCAGGTCCGCGATCAAATCCTCATCCAGATCATTGGACGCGACAATAAGCGGGTCGGCTAACCCGGATTCCGTCATCATGCGGTGCGCGATCTTGCTCAGCTTCGCCAAGTCGCCCGAATCCAGGCGAATGGCGGGCCGGCTCGTATACCCTTTTGCATGGAGTTCCTTGAAAGCCACAATTGCGTTGGGTACCCCGCTACGCAGGGTGTCGTACGTATCCACGAGCAACACACAGCGATCGGGATAATTCCGTGCGAACGCCCGGAATGCTTCGAGTTCGCTCGGAAAACTCATGACCCAACTGTGGGCGTGCGTACCGGAAACGGGAATCCCGTAGACTTTGCCGGCAAGAACGTTCGAGGTCGACGCGCAGCCGCCGATGTACGCTGCGCGGGAGCCGCTGAGGCCGCCGTCCGGGCCGTGCGCACGCCGCAAGCCAAATTCCATTACCGGCTCACCCTCCGCGGCCAGGCAGATGCGGGCGGCTTTGGTCGCAATGAGCGTCTGATAGTTAAGGATATTCAAGAGCGCCGTTTCTACCAACTGGGCTTCTACCACGGGGCCCTCGACTTGAACAACCGGCTCATGCGGGAATACCAGCGTGCCTTCAGGGGCCGCGCGAATGGTCAGGCTCGGGCGGAATCCTCGCAGATACTCGAGGAAGTCTTTATCAAACAAGCCAAGTGAATCCAGGTATTGGATATCGGCTTTTTGAAAACGGAGATTCTCGAGGTACTCGAGAAACGGGCCAAGTCCCGCGGCCACGGCGAATCCGGCGTTCGGGGGAAGCCGCCGGAAAAAATACTCGAAACACACACGTTGGCCAGCCCGGTGCTCCTTGCGAAACCCCGCCACCATCGTCAATTCATAGAGGTCGGTCAGAAGGGCCAGGCCCTCCCGCCGGCACCAGGGTTGAGCAGGCATTATTTGATATCCTCCGCGTTGATAAGCATGGCCCCCGCCTGCTGCATCTCGGCGACGGCCTCGTCTACGGTTCCTGGCGGGATATCGATGCCGCGGCAGGCGTCCACCACCAATGCCGCCTCGAACCCGTTCTTGATCGCGTCCATAACCGTATTCTTCACACAGTAGTCCGTTGCCAGACCGCCAACGAACACGCGCGTAATGCCCCGCTCGTTCAACCGCTCCGCCAATTTCGTCCCCTGGAAACCGCTGTACGCTTCTTCATCCGGTTCCGTGGCTTTGTCGATGATCATGGCGTGGCTGGGGACAGACAAATCGTCATGAAATTCCGCGCCCGGCGTATCCGCGACGCAGTGCGCCGGCCAACTCGCATCCTTGAATTCCGGTTTATCGGCAAAGCTGCAGTGATTCGGGGGATGCCAATCCCGCGTGAACACAACACACCCGAATTTGGGGATGAGCCCGTTCAGGACTGGCACCACTTCATCGCCTTTTTCCACAGCGAGTGCGCCGCGGGGGCAAAAATCCTTCTGGACATCCACCACGATCAGTGCATCCGTGGCTTGCACTTTGACCACTTCGTCCATGAATCGTTCCTCACTTTTTATACGTTTGCGCCATTCGTACCGCTCTCTTGATTTAACCACACCTCCCCCGCGGTAAACAAAGCGCGGCCTCATCCGGCTGGCTCTCCAATCCGGCGCGGGAGTGCGTACGGGCTTAGGAGACCATGAATAGGAATGGCTGCGCTGTCGTAAGGTGTGTGCGCGCGGGAGAAGCCCGTGAGATGAGCGGCTCTAATCCAGCAAATCGGAGACGCGGTCGAAGAGGAGGCCGGCGACCTCTTCCTTGGTGATCAGCTCGAGTTCTTCGACGTTTCCTTTGGCGTCGATGAGGCTTGCACGAAGCGTATCGGTGCCAAACCCGGATTCTTCGGCGTTGACCTCGTTGGCCACGATCAGATCGAGTTTTTTCTTCTTCAGTTTTGCTTTCGCGTTCTTCACGAGGTCGTCCGTTTCAGCGGCAAAACCCGCGACGATCTGGCCGTCACGTTTTAATGCGGCCACCTGGCTGATAACATCCGGATTCTCGACGA
>JAWODE010000363.1:0-3705 GCA_046483455.1 Candidatus Hydrogenedentota bacterium
CGGTCTTCAACCTGCTGCAGGGACGTGAAGTCAGCCCGGTACGCGCAACGGCGGCCGCGACGCGCCGGCCTCTGCTTGCGGGAGAGCCCGGCCGCGTCGCCCAATGCCTCGAAGGCAAGCTGGTGCCCGAGTTTGCCCCCGCGCGCCTCGACGACCCGGGAGCCCTCCTGACGCGCGAAGCCCCCGCGGACCGGTTGTTTGTCGCAACAAACCCCGACTTACCCGAGCGCCTCGTGCTCATGGACACACCGGACGTGGATTCCATCGAAAAGGAACATTGGGAAGTAGCCGACCACCTGCGCGCGGCAGGTGATGTCATCGTAGCGGTGGTGACCGGCGAAAAATACCGCGACGAGCGGGTGGTGGCGTTTTTCCGCGAAGCCCAGGCGTCGGGCCGCATGGTTATCCCCCTGTTAAATAAGGCGGATGCGGCGGACGATTTCGCGACGGCCCGCCATCAACTCGACGAGTTTCGAAGAGACGTCGGGTTCGAAGGACCCGTGTTCGTCGTTCCCCATGACTTCCAGTTGGCGCAACAATATACGGGGCCTATCCAAGCACTCGACGGGGGACCCGACTTGATGACTTATCTCCTCGAGCTGGATGTACACGCGGTCAAGGCGCGGGTGTTCGAGTCATCGGTACGGCATTTGTGCACGCGGGTGGAATCGTTTTTGCAAGATATCGACCAAGTGGCGCAAGTATTGCGCTCGGTGCGCGACGAGTACCGCCAGCGGGCGGAACGCGCATCCGAAAAGTATGACCCCGCACCGGGTGCCGCGGTTGGAGGATTGTTTCACGAATTCGTGCAGGCGCGGCGCGGACCGTTCCGGAGGGCTATCGGCAAGACCAGCGCGACCATCGCGCGGGGCTCCGTAGCCATCAGCCGCGCCATCACGCGCACGATTTTTCGCCGGGCTACCTTGGAATCCTCGGAGCTCGCACCATCAAACGAGGAAATTCGCGCGGCCCACCGGCAGGCCATCGAGCAAATCACGCGGGAATTGGCCACAAGTTACATTCAATCCAGCGGAAACCTCCGCGAACCCGCGGCTCATTTGCTCCAACAGGGGACGGATCGCTTGAATCCCGAGGATGTGGTGGACCAAGTGGTCAAACACGTTCTCCGCTCAGAAAACATCTCGGACGAATTTCGCAGGCACGCGCAACGGACCATCGAAACCTGGTGGAACGATCACAAAGGACGGCGGCATGCCCTCGAAGCCCTGGATACCATACTCGCGGTGGTGCCGGCGGCGATTGCCGCGCCGATATCGATGTACATGGGCGGCGTCGGAGTGCCGGAAGCGATGGTCGTAGCGGGACCGTTGGCGGAACAATTTGTGGCCCGCGTCATCGAGTACCAGTTCGGCGACGCGATGTTCGATTTTCTGTCGCCCTGGCGTGAAGAGCAACAACAACACCTGGCCGATGCGCTCCACGAGAAAATGGCGGCGCCGGTCCTGGCCAATTTGGACGCGATGGTGGATGTATTGGAGGGCGAGGGGGTCCAAGAACTTCGGAAAGGAAGGGAATTGTGTCTGAAAGCCTTGCGGGCATAGTCGACCGCTTGCGCCATCTGGCCGCCTACGAGGGGCCATGGCGCCCCTTGCGCGAGGAAGCGCCGCGTCTGAGAGCGCGGGTCGTCGAATTGCGCGAACGCGAGACGCGCCTCGACGATCTTCTCGTGGTGGCCCTCGTCGGCGGTTCGGGCGTGGGTAAATCAACGCTCTTGAACGCGATTGCGGGGGACCAGCTTGCCGAAACCTCGGAATTCCGGCCGTGTACCGGCACCCCGACGGTCTACCATCCTCCCGGCACGCGTTTCGATGCCCGGGATTGGCGCACGGTCTCCGGCTCGGCTCTGGAACATTTGGTCGTCATTGATACCCCCGACTCGGACACGGTCATTAAGGAACATCGAGAGACGGTCCAGGACGTGTTGGCTCAATGCGACCTCATCCTGATTTGCGGTAGTCCCGAAAAGTATCTGGATGAAGCGACATGGTCGCTGTTGCGGCCGCTGCAGGCCGAACGGACGATGGCGTGCGTCGAGACCAAAGCCCGGAAGGAACAGGAGAGCGTCAAGGAACACTGGTTGAAACGTCTCGGCGAACAGGGGTTTGCCATCGAGAACTATTTCCGGCTCAATGCCCGGGCGACCCTTGACCGCAAACTTACGGGAAAGGCTGCGGGGGCGAACGAGTTTGACTGGGCCGCCTTCGAAGCGTTTCTCGGCGAGGAATTGACCCGCGAACGGGTGCGCCGCATCAAACGCAGCAACGCCATCGGTCTATTAACGAAAACCGTTCGCGATCTCCACGACATGGTCGGCACCCATGCACCGGAATTGGCCGCCCTCGAGGAAACCCTGAAGGAGCGGCGCAACGCCCTGGCTAAGGATACCGTAGCCATTGTGCGCAAGCGCCTCTTTGCCGAACGGTACTTGTGGACCTACGCCCTCAGCCGCGAGATCGATTTGCGGGCACTGGGCATCGTGCAAACGCTTTACCGCCTTCTCGATGCCGTCCGGTCGCTGCCTATGCGCCTGGCGGGCTGGCTGCCGGGGGGACGCAAAACCCGAACCGGCCGCCAGGCCGCCGTCCTCTTATCCAGCGCCGACGCATTTCAGGAAGGTTTCGTGTTGACTTCCGACGCCATACAAAAAACCTATGAAGCCCACCGGAGCGAGTTGTCTCTGGCCTTTGCACAGGCGGGATTCGATGAACTCAAGGCGGAATCCGAATACCGAACATATGAAACCGCCGTCAGCAAACGCGTCGCGGAAGTGCTGCGCGGACCGGCCCGCGACCGCATTGTAAACCGGGCCCAACGCTTGACGAGCTGGCCGGTGGCACTCGCGCTCGATGTGGGACCGCTCGCTTTCCTGGCATATATGTGCTACCGCATCGTCGTAACGTATTTTAACCCTGACGCGGAAGCATTGCGCGCGGGATTCCTGAATCATTCGGTGAGCGTGCTGGCCATTATCCTTATCGGCGAGTTGCTGCTATTGTCGCTGCTCATGCGTTCGAGTGCCTGGACCGCCCGCAATGCCGCCGCACGCGACCTGCGCTACGCGTTGAGCACAGCCGACAAAGAAGCCCTGGGTTTCGAACCGGAGGCCGCGGCCCTTCGCGAAGCGCGTGCATTGGCCGAACAGACGGTCTCCCTCGCCAAAGAAGTGCTCGAAGAGAACTAGGGCGGAAATGTAACGTTCGGCCTTGCGTCAGGCGACGTCGCACGCCCGCCAAATGCCTTGTCTCCGACCCCCATCGCGCGACACACTCAATCGTGCGAGGACTAAGACACAAGGATGCATGCCGAGGTTCGCCGGATGAACGGCCGGAAAACAGTCGCTTTTGTACACTGTATCGGTGTCATCCGTGAAATCCGTGGTCAACAAATTCCGGGATGGGTTCCGGCCCTCCGTTACGCAAGGACTGCGGACGTATCCGTCCGCGGTGGTCTTATGGACGGGCTGGAAAGCCCGTCCTCCGCTGCCGGAGTGGAGACCACGCGCAGGCGCGCGTGGTCGGAACAGTGTCGCGGTCGGAAACCGCGACACAGCGAAAGAGGCCCATGCTTCGCTGCCTCGAAAAGCCCTATTCGGTCTCAAGTGGTTTCACGCTCACGCCGTAACGGGGGGCGGATTTTCCAATCCGCCATTGGGGTTGGCCCAAGACGCTTTTAATTGTAGAGGGG
>JAWODE010000725.1:0-4081 GCA_046483455.1 Candidatus Hydrogenedentota bacterium
AACTCGATCTTTTCGGACACCCATCAGGTGAGATTGGGGCAGGGAGAATTCTCGTGCTTTGGCGTTTCCCTAAACGACATTTTAGACAATCCGGATGTAGCGCCTGACCTCGTGTCAGGCGTCCGGGTCCAAGACGCCTGACACGAGGTCAGGCGCTACATCCGGATTGTCTAAAATGTCGTTTAGGGAAACGCCAAAGCACGAGAATTCTCCCTGCCCCAATCTCACCTGATGGGTGTCCGAAAAGATCGAGTTTACTGGCGTTTCTCAGGCATTTTTCTTTAATTCACCAGTATTACCCGGCGATTGGGAGACGCCCCTCCTATTTGCCGCAGGGACCTGCGTTTCGCTATTCTATTCTGATGCACGAGCTATCTTTTGCAGAGCAAATTCTGGAGACCATCCAGCGTGAAACCGCCGCATACAGCGGCGCGCGGGTGACGCGTGTCAAGCTGAAGGCCGACGAATACCTCGCGCTGGAGCCCGCCAGCCTGCGGTTCTGCCTGGAGAGTATTTCACAAGACACAATCATGGACGGCGCGGAAATCGAGATCGAGGAAGTGGTGCCTCCGCCCGGCGGAGAACGGCCCTTTTTCGGCGCCGGACTCGTGATCGAGGAGATCGAACTGGATGAGCAAGACGGTTAAACTGGAGAAAAAAGTACAGGCCAAAGGTCATGAAATCGCCTTGGAATTGCGGGAAATGTTCCGCAAAAAAGGGATATTTGTGGTGAATTTGATTGGTTCACCAGGGGCGGGCAAAACGAGCCTGCTCGAGGCGTTGGCCAAACGTATCGAGGGCCATGCCGCTGTCATCGAGGGGGATTTGGCCACAGACAACGACAAACGCCGCATCGAGGACGCCGGCCTTCGCGCCTACCAGATCAATACGGTGGGCGCCTGCCATCTCGATGCCGCCATGGTGCGCGATGCCTTGAAGGAATTCCCGCTCGACGATGTCAATCTGTTGTTTATCGAAAATGTCGGAAACTTGGTATGCCCGGCCGGCTTCGAGATCGGGGAGGACATTAAGGTTGCCATCGTTTCGGTCACCGAAGGCGAAGACAAGCCGGTCAAATACCCTAAAGCCATGAAAGTCTCGTCGGCCCTGGTCATCACCAAGACCGACCTTTTGCCCTACATCTCATGCGACGTGGACCGCATCGAGCGCGACGTGCGCGACATTGTGCCGGATATGCCGGTGTTCCGCACCGCAACGACGACCGGTGAAGGTGTGGACGAATTCCTACGGTGGATCGCGGAACAAGCCGCCGCTCGAAAAACCTGATTCCGGAGACACCTGCCATGCGCTACACCGGCGTTGACGGCTGCAGGGGTGGTTGGTGCGTGGTAACCCTTCCAGGAAAAGGTCCGGGCTCCCTTCGCATCGAGCCGGATTTTCAATCCGTCTGGCAAAACCACCGGGATTCATCAATGATTCTCGTCGACATGCCCATCGGGCTGCTGGAAGATGGGAAAAATGGCAACCCTGCCCGCGCATGCGACACGCTGGCGCGGAAGCTTCTCGGAAAAGGCGCGACATCGCGGGTGTTTCCTGTACCTTGCAGACAAGCCGTCTACGCAGAAGACAAGGCCGAAGCCCGGCGTCTCAATCTACAGCATTTGGGACGAAGCATCCCCGCCCAGGCGCTTAAAATCGTGCCCAGGATTCGCGAAGTGGATGAATGTCTGCTGCACACCGACGAGGCGCGGAAAAAGGTCTTCGAATGCCATCCTGAAATTATCTTCAAACACCTGAATGACGGAAATACCCTCCCCGGGAAGCGGACTCCAGAAGGCATCCGTCTCAGAAACGACATTTTGCAGCGCTACGAACCGCGTTCCGAGGATATCCTCAATCAAGGGGCGGGGTTGAGCAAACGATACGCAGCATTAGACGATGTCCTCGACGCATTGGCGTGCGCGATGGCGGGACTCAAGGCCAAGGGACGCTTCCAGTCTCTCCCGGAGGATGTTCCACTCGACCCCAAAGGGCTGCCGATGCAGATGGTTTATTGGAAGCCGTGAAGGCGAATGAACCGCAGTTCAAAAGCCTGCGTTCAGAACACGATTAGGCCGCTACACAAAATAGGGGAAATCTCTCCTACTGCAAACCCCTCCGGATGGGCTTGTAGTCGTGAATATTCTCCCGAAAGAGCGCATCCACTCCCTCAACGGTCCCCTCGACCAGGGAATCGTCGGACAGCCAGAAATAGATATCCGGATACTGGTACAGCAGGAAACCGCCTCGCACCCGCCGGGCCTTGACCCACATTTGCCAGTCGAGGGTGGAGTCGCTCTTCGGTGTAATGACATTGACCCCTTCAGGCGTCAGCGTGAATTCGACCTCTTCCTTGTAGAGCGGCAACTTGCGGAGCTTGCGCTTCAGGAACCATATCTCGATGGGTCGTGCGCACAGGATAGCCAGGACAAACAAAGCCGCCAGCACCGCCGGGAACCACTGCTTTTCCGTCACGGCGGTGCCAATCGCCGCGATGAGAAACATCAGCGCAATAAACGCTACAAAGGCCATCCCGAAATACCAGGAAATCCGTCGCCTCTGGTATTTCCGCGCGGCTTGAAGAGCATACGTTTCATCGTAGAGGTATCGATAATTCGCCATGGTGCGGGGCATGTTACTGCTCCATCACGTCATGGTTTGTTATCCTAACAGATTCGCGGCAATTCTTCGCCGTAGGGCATTTCGACGATGCGTTCGCCGCCGAAGCGCGTGCGCATGACACTCGAGACGCGTTTGCGGGGTACCACGCGGCCGATGGCAACCGCGTGCTTTCCTCCGGCCGTCTTCTTAAGCGTTTCCAGCGTCAAATCGGCCTGATCTTCAGCAACAAAGACCACGATTTTGCCTTCGTTGGCGACGGTGAGCGGGTCCAGGCCCAGCATTTCACATGCGGCACGGGTTTCGGGACGCACGGGGATAGCTTGCTCGTCTAACTCGACCGTAACGCCCGAATCGTCCGCCAGTTCGACGCAGCAAGCGGCAAGACCGCCCCGGGTGGGGTCGCGCATGACGCGCGGCTCGACGCCGGCGTCGATGAGGGCTTTCACATAAGGCCAGACCGGCGCGGCGTCAGATTGCACCTGGGTGTCGAAGGCGATCCCCTCGCGCTCGCTCATGACCGCGATGCCATGCTCGGCGATGGGGCCGTTGATGAGGACCACGTCGCCGGGCTGGAGGCTTTTCGGATCCGAACCAGTGCGGCGCATACCGATGCCGGCGGTATTGATGAATATCTGGTCGGCCTCGCCCCGCGCGACGACCTTGGTGTCGCCGGTTACAATCTGGACCCCGGACATCTCGGCCGCGGCGCCGGCAGACCGAACGATGCGCTCGAGGGTCTCGATATCGAATCCTTCTTCGATAATGAGCCCCATGGACACGGCAATAGGCTCCGCTCCGGA
This sequence comes from Candidatus Hydrogenedentota bacterium, assembly GCA_046483455.1. GTDB lineage: Bacteria > Hydrogenedentota > Hydrogenedentia > Hydrogenedentales > SLHB01 > UBA2224. Next base: position 3,423 of record JAWODE010000725.1, read on the forward strand.
AACGGCCAGATCATTGACTGTGCCGTGGACGCTCAGGCTGCCGATGTCGCCGCCCCGGAAAAACAGGGGTTTGACCACAAATGAATCCGTCGTGAAAGCGAGCCCCTCGACCCCCGGCACAACGGCGGAATCGGGCAATCCGCTGGCATCCCCGCCCAGCGATGCGATCAGGACATCCGCAATAAGTTCCCGCGTCAGCGCGCCCCCGCCTCCATGGGCCAATACAATGCGCTTGGTCTCTTTCATGAGTTACTACCTAAAGTCTCTTGGAAAGGGCTTTGAGGAAGACCTTTTCTTCAGAAAAGGTTCCCACCAATCTTTCATTATCCATATTTATACCGGGCGGCGCAGGAGCCTTCGGACGAAACCATGCAGGGTCCGAGTGGGTTCCGCGGGGTACACTCGTTCCCAAAAAACGGGCATTCCGGCGGATGGATCACCCCTTTGAGGACGTCCCCGCAGCGGCATTTCGGCAACTGCACCGGTTCCATCTCGGGCAACTCGTACTTGCGGGCGGCGTCGAACGCGGCGAACTCCGGTTTGAGCGCCAAACCACTGTCCGGAATGACACCGAGCCCGCGCCACTCCGCATCCGCAACGTCGAACACACGCAGAAGCATGTCCCATGCGCGTTTGTTGCCGCCGGGCTTGACGACCCG